>CALRTD020000496.1:0-3524 GCA_943371015.1 Synechococcus sp. UW140
TTTCGTGTTGGAAGATTTACGCTTATGTTTTCACCAATGTCGTAAACCGAAAACCGTAATGCTGTATTGCCCGGATGCTCTGTCATAAGCTGCTGTGTTCGCGCAATGAGTTCGTCGTTAACCGCCGAAAGCGGAATCTGTATGGTGATTTGCTTAACTTTTTTCTCCAAAAGTTCACTGAGCAAATCTATGGTTGCAATTTTCAGTTCGAGATTATCAGCATTGCCAAACCGTTCCTGAACTTTTCCGCGGATATGTACAAATAAACCCGGGGTTAAAATGAATGATTTGAATTTTATATAATCATCGCCGAAAAGCGCAAACTCATGTGAGTCGTTGTAGTCTTCGAGAAAGAACGTGCCGAAAGGTTTTCCGGTTTTCGTCATTTTATGCTGCACGCTGGTAATCATACCGCCGATAGTGAGTTCGTGTCCGCGCAGCGGTGCAAGATCTTTAAGTTGAGCAAGCCGGTGTTTACAAAACACATCCATCTCTGTTCGGTAATCATCGAGCGGATGGCCGGAGAGATAGATCCCAATTACATCTCGCTCAGCTTTCAATTTTTGCAGCGTACCCCACTGCTCTGCATTCGGAATCGGCGGTTCTGGAAGTTCTGTATCTCCGCCATCACCGTCCATATCAAACAAGGAAACCTGCGAGGAGTTTTGCCCGTCTTGATGTGCCTGTCCGAATCGGATAATCTTTTCAAGGAAGGTTGGTTGTCCTTCGCCATCAGTATGGAAATATACTGCACGATGTAAATCTGTAAACTCATCGAAAGCCCCGCCATAGACAAGATTCTCGAACGTTTTCCGGTTAGCGGCACGCAGGTTAACACGGCGAACAACATCGAAAATTGATTTGTAAGGACCGTTTACACGTTCATCAATAATAGCTTGTGCTGCGCCTTCGCCAACACCTTTTATTGCACCCAAACCGAAACGAATCCGGCCTTGCTGGTTCACCGAAAAATGAATTTTGGATTCATTTACATCCGGCCCGAGTACATCGTTTCCAATTCTTCGGGCTTCTTCCATAAAAAAGGTAATCTTGTCAATATTACCAAGGTTATGTGTAAGTACCGAAGCCATATATTCGGCTGGATAATGTGCTTTCAGATAAGCTGTTTGATAAGCTACAAAAGCATAGCAGGTAGAATGCGATTTGTTGAACGCATACTGCGCAAAGGCTTCCCAGTCTGTCCATACTTTCTCACAAACTTTTGAGTCAAGTCCTCTGGCGCTCGTGCCATCCATGAACTTGCTCTTCATTTTATCGAGCGTAGCCTTGTCTTTTTTACCCATGGCTTTGCGCAGCACGTCGGCATCACCTTTTGAGAAGCCGGCGAGTTTCTGCGACAAAAGCATTACCTGTTCCTGATACACGGTAATGCCGTAGGTATCGTTCAGGAACTCTTCCATTTCCGGGAGATCATAAACAATGGCTTCTCGGCCATGCTTACGGTTGATGAAGTTGGGGATATATTCGAGCGGACCCGGGCGATAGAGCGCGTTCATCGCAATCAGGTCTTCAAACTTATCAGGCTTTAATTCGCGAAGATATTTCTGCATCCCGGCTGATTCGAACTGGAAGGTGCCGTTGGTTTCAGCGCGTTGATAAAGCTCAAAGGTTTTCTGATCATCAAGCGGAATATTGTCAATGACGATATCAACGCCGTGGTTTTCCTTAATCATCTTCAGCGCATCACGAATAATGGTGAGCGTTTTGAGACCAAGAAAGTCCATTTTAATTACGCCGGCATCTTCAATCACTTTGCCGTCGAACTGAGTAACGTACAGTTCTGAATCTTTAGCTTTTGCAATCGGAATAATATCGGTAAGATCGCTTGGGGCAATGATAATTCCGGCTGCGTGAATTCCTGTTCCACGCACTGAGCCTTCCAGAATCAGCGCTTCGCGAAGCACGTTTGCCTGAAGGTCGTTGCCTTTCATCACTTCGCGCAGCTTCTTCACATTCTCAAGATCATCGCCGCCGAGGCCTTCTTTTTCACGCAGTGATTTTTCGCCATCGAGCGGGGCGGTGAGTACACGGTTCAGCTCAATGCCCGGCTTTTCAGGCACCAGCTTGGCCAGTGCATTCGATTGTTCGAGCGGAAGATCAAGCACACGGGCAACGTCTTTGATCGACATTTTAGCAGCCATTGTGCCGTAAGTGACAATCTGTGCAACCTGTGTTTTGCCGTATTTCTCAACCACATAATCAATTACTTTCTGCCGGCCTTCATCGTCGAAGTCCGTATCAATATCAGGCATTGATTTACGGTCGGGATTGAGGAATCGCTCGAACAGGAGATTGTATTTGATCGGATCAATATTGGTAATGCCGATGCAATAGGCAACCGCCGAACCGGCAGCCGATCCGCGGCCGGGACCTACAAACACACCGATATCGCGGCCGTGATTGATGAAATCCTGTACAATAAGGAAGTAGCCGGCAAACCCCATTGTTTTAATGGTAAACAGCTCAAAGTCGAGGCGTTCCTGTACTTCTTGTGTGATTTCGTTTTTGTATCGCTCACGCGCACCTTCATAGGTGATATGCCGCAGGTATTCATCCTGATCGACAAAGCCTTCAGGAATTTTATAGTGCGGCAGCATGATGTCGCGCTTGAGTTTCAGCGGCTCAATCTTGCTTACAATTTCATTGGTATTGTCAATCGCCTGCGGAACATCGCTGAACAGTTGCGACATCTCCTGCGTGGTTTTGAAGTAGAACTGATCGTTCCAGAAAGCAAAGCGTTTGCCTTTCATACCGCCGCCTTCCTCGTCGGTAAATTCCTTCATAGTAGGCGTACTCTGCTTCTCGCCGGTATTGATGCACAGGAGAATGTCGTGCGCGTTTGCATCTTCAACATCTACATAGTGTGAGTCGTTGGATGCAATTACTTTTACGTTGTACTTCACTGCCCATTTGAGCAGAATTTCGTTGACTGTATTTTGGTCGGGAATATCGTGGCGCTGCAGTTCGATGTAGTAATCTTCGCCAAAAATATCAAGCCACCATTTGAATTCAGCTTCACCTTCGGCTTCGCCTTTTTGCAAAATAGTGCGCGGCACCGAAGCACCGAGACAGCAGGTTGTGGCAATTAATCCTTCATGATATTGCTCAACCATTTTTTTATCAATACGCGGGTATTTACCGTAAAGCCCTTCGGTATAACCAAGCGAACACAGCTTTACCAGATTGCGATAGCCTTGCGGATTTTTAGCAAGAAAAAGCTGGTGGTAGCGTTTATCTTTCACATCGCGCGTAAACTCCTTGCGTGTGTGATCCTCAACCAGATAAAATTCGCAACCAACAATGGGTTTAATTTTATTCGGATTCTCGGGCGTATTGTGTTTTGATGCCTCGGCCACAAACTTAAACACGCCAAACATGTTGCCGTGATCGGTAATGGCAATAGCCGGCATGTTATCGGCAACGGCTTTTTTGTATAAATCAGGAATCGCCGCAGCTCCGTCGAGCAGCGAGAATTGGGTGTGAACGTGGAGGTGTGAAAATTG
>CALRTD020000497.1:0-3500 GCA_943371015.1 Synechococcus sp. UW140
AAGCAGGTTTTCCGGCACTGGCTTTTGAAGCCGAAGCCCCTTTACCTTTTGCTTTTTGTTTCTTCTTGGGCTTATTGGGAGGAATAGTATCGGATGCCGATTTGCTTTTTGTACCCTGAGTGCCGGTTTCATCAACCGAAATCTGTGCCTTGCCGTCTTTACCGCCGCCGCCGCGCTGTGCCGAAGCTTTTTCGGTTTTCTTCTTCTCGGCTTCTTTTGCTTTGTCGTTCTGAGCAGCAGCAGATGTGGCTATGCCCATTCCGACAAGAAGTAAAATAAAGGAAAGCAGATTTTTCATGTTGTGGCTTTGATTTGTGGTCGTCTGGTAGTAACAAATATAGTGCCGGTCGGCCAATACCACAACTTACAATCCAACAAATTGCCTTGCAACAATTTTCAACGTTCAATCGTTCAATAAACAATCACCCCGATATACCCCGTAATCTGTTTCGGTATGTATATTGCAGAACAGTAATTAGCATCAGTATTGATGTGTTGTAAAGTTTATTTCAATTATGACAAACGAAGAAAGAATCAGAAAAGCTTTTGCAGAAAAAGACTGGCATGAAATCAAATCAGGCGACTCTTGGCTCATTTTTAAAATCATGTCGGAGTTTGTAGAAGGCTTCGAGAAAATGTCGCGTATCGGCCCGTGTGTATCAATATTCGGATCTGCCCGCACAAAGACCGATAATCCCTATTACAAATTAGCCGAAGAAATTGCCGAGAAACTTTGCCGCGAAGGCTATGGTGTAATTACCGGCGGTGGTCCCGGCATTATGGAAGCAGCCAATAAAGGTGCAAAAGCCGGAGGCGGAAAATCTGTAGGACTCAATATTCGTTTGCCTTTCGAGCAATCAGGCAATATTTATGTTGATCCCGACAAGAGTATCAATTTCGATTACTTCTTTGTACGTAAAACCATTTTCCTGAAGTATTCGCAAGGATTTATTGGGATGCCCGGTGGTTTCGGTACACTCGATGAATTGTTTGAAGCACTTACGCTGGTACAGACATCAAAGATTGCCAATTTCCCTGTAGTGCTGGTTGGTTCCGATTACTGGAGCGGACTTGTAAATTGGATTCGAGATACATTACTGGAACGCGAGCACAACATCAGCGCCGCCGATCTCAACCTTTTTCATGTTGTGGATACTGCAGATGAGGCCGTACACATCATCAACAGTTTTTACGAGCGGTATTTACTGAAACCGAATTTTTAAGTGGAAATACATATCCTTCAGCCCGGCTTTTACTCAGAGCCGGGCTTTGCTTTACACAAGCAATTGTTAATAACTGCATTGTTTATTCACAGCTGTTGAAATCATCGGCCTTATTCCTGAATGCCCTTATTTTATTGCGATTGAGTATTGCTCCCCTCCGGACGATTAACATTTCCATGTGTATAAGTCCGAGAGGTTATCAACAAAGCACACTAGCGTCTGAAATAGATTTGTTCAGTAACGTGTATTCGTTTCAAAAAGAGCTGAAATGACGGGCAGTTGAACTGCTGCATATTCAGAGCTGAGGCATGAACACAAACAATTCTATACGCTATGATTCGAGTTTTGCTCATTCTGGTAAATGTATTTTTCTTCTGGATGGCGCGCCTGCTTTCAGGTGATCCGTCGGCAGAAATTACTGCACCGGAGACCATTAAATCCGGCCAGTCATTTACAGTTAATGTTCGGATCATGGTAAATGATGCAAAGGATTTTTTGCGTTTTGCAATGACATTGCCGGAGGGATTTACTGCAACTGCAGGAAATACTGACGACGGCAAGTTTTTGTTTGAAGAACAGTCTGTAAAAGTAGTTTGGGCGCAGCCTTCGAAAGAAGAAATGAATATTTCGTTTACTGTGCAGGTGCCCGAAAATGCACAAGGTGAATACGCGTTTAATCCAAAGCTTACACATCAGGTTGATAATCTTCCGACGCACATTGTTCTTAATCCGCTGAAAGTAAAAGTTGATGGAGGCTCAGCGGTTTCTGCTGCGTCGCAAGCCGTAAAAACAGATACTACTCAGCGTCCGCCGGTGCAAGTTAGTGTTCTCCGTACAGTTCCGAACGCACCGGTAACCGGCGAGTTTTTTGTTGATCTTACCATTCAGAAAGGCGATCTGCGCACCTTCCTGAAATTGATGGACACCATTCCGGCCGGCTGCAGTGCAGTTATGGTTCGCGGCGACGGCAGCAGCGATTTTGAATGCAAAGACGGCGTAGTTACTTTCCGCTGGTATTCACTTACCGAACGTCCCAACCTCAGCATACGTTATAAAGTAATTGCTTCGCCCGATATGGAAGGAACATTTCCGATTAAAGGCATGGTTTCGTATGTAGAAAACGAAAGCGGAAAACTGATTCCGATTCCGGTTTCGGAAGTAACCTTCAAACCTTCGGCAGCACTTTCCGGAAACGACAACCAGCGGCAGAACGGAAATGATGATAATTCCAAACCGGCATTCCAGTCCAATTCAGACGCTACAGCCGACGCACAAAAGCAGCAGGAAGGTGGTGTAAAAACTACGGCTGTTGTTACATCAGGCAATAATCAGAAAAAGCAGCAGGACGCATCGGCACCGGTTCAAACTACATCGCCCGAAAAAACGGTAACACCGGCAGCAAACACAGCAGGTGTTTCATACAGTGTGCAAATAGCCGCCATGCAACGCAATGTGCCGGTAAGCTACTATGCCGGAACGTACAGCATCTCAGAACCCATCAATCGTGAGCAGGTTGATGGTCTCAACAAATACACCATCGGAAAATACACCTCTTATGATGCAGCCCGCAGCGGTCGCGAACAGTTGCGAGGCAAAGGCGTTCAGGGCGCTTTTGTAACAGCATACAGCAGCGGCCGAAGAATTACCGTTCAGGAAGCATTAATGATTTCCAATCAGAAATGGGTGAAATAGGTTTTTGGTTTGGTTTTGTTTGAATTGCGCCCGGCCTCTGAACAGCCGGGCGTATCTTTTTTATCTGCCTATCGTATAAATGGCGTTAAGCGTTAAAAACCTCAACTAATTGTACCTTCGCGCCATGCGCAAAACCTTGTGGCTGCTGTTGTTTTTATTTGTTTCTGCCGGAGCAGCCGCGCAGGTAGCTGCTGTACCCGGTGATACTGTTTCTGAGCCACAGCAAACAGAGCGCCCCAAACCGGAACCATTGGTTTTTAAGCCTACTTTGGGTTTAGGTGTGGGTATGTTTTCCTATTACGGTGATTTATATACCCGTAATCTGGTTAACCCACAGGTAAGCCGCATTGGCTATGAACTCAGCCTTTCACAACCGCTTGCCCCATGGCTGCGTCTCGGTTTCTACACGTTATTCGGGAAGTTGGGCGCAAATGAACGCCTAATCACCCGCAATCTCAATTTCGAGTCGCAGATCAGAGTTGGTGGGATGCATCTCGAATACAATTTCGGGCATCTCATTCCGGCTAAAAGTAGTATTCACCCCTGGTTCAATGTGGGTATCGAGTCGTTTGAGTTTCTGACCAA
>CALRTD020000498.1:0-3483 GCA_943371015.1 Synechococcus sp. UW140
AAACAGCTGATAATTAATGCACTGTGGTGTGTCATTGATGTGTTTATTCATGTGAGTAATTGCGTATATTTGAGAGTTAGCACCAATACGATGAGACGACCACAGACAGAAGATATTATCAAATTCTTAAAGGACAATGTTGAGCCATTAGAAGACAACGCTTATGGACTTGGGTATAGAGCTTCTGTTTATCTGACAGATGGAACATTTTTACCTTGTGTAATATTCCGTAATTCAAAGACGGTTGTGAATTTAGCTATTAGACGATTTAAGGACGAGCAATCTGGAAAAGGAATTTTTAATCGTTCATCTGGACTTGGTTATTATGACATCGTAAAAACATTTGTAGCTAGTGGAAATTGTATTAACGACTATGATATTGGCAGAGTAGAAAAAAGCAAGTTTGCGTTTCCATTAAGCATACAAAGGCAAATTCATGGAGAGACTACAATGGGATGGACAGGATTTGCCGGTAAAATGAAAGACGGAAAACACTTTGGTTTTGGGACGACATTCCGTTGGGAGTTTTTTCAAATGCCAGACGGATATTCAGTTGACGACATCGAAGAAATTATTAATCATAGTTACGTTCTGAAAAATGGAGAATTGCGTTCACATCGAGAAGGTCCGCAGACAAGACCTGAAGAATATAAAGATGCAGTTGTTTATCGAGAAAGACCATTTTTCGAATGTTACTTAGACAATTTGTAAAACCTAAAATGACTGAAAGAGAAAGAAGTACTGTTGTTAACAGGCGTTTTTGGAAAAGCAGACTCAGTGGTTAAATGAAGCTTTGTGATTCTGTGAAAGTTTCTGCTTGGTTGACAGTGAAGTGCTTCGAAATCGATACCTTCGGGTAGCTGAAAACCATTAGGCATAATGCAGCGAACAACAATATGACTTGGTGTAAATACAGAATATTTCATTCACAAAAAGACGTGATAGATCTATATTGTCGTCAGACTGACAATAATGTGGAGATCTGTATAACAAATGGTAATAGCGAGAAACCCAAAGTGCTAATTCATGATTTCTTGATTGGCAGCATGAGCGACTTGTTTTTAGACCAATATTCGAATTATATTGAGTGGGAGCTTACCAACATCGATTTCAAAAATTATCCGGCTGAATTTGATATGGCTGCTGCCAGACAAAGACATGGTCACATGGACAGTTTAGACTTTCTGAAATACCATGTTGCAAATTCGATTAACAGCACATATAGTAATCGCGAATTTTCAAAGTATCTCAAAAAAAATATAGTTGGGAAGTGGATTGAAAAAGAGTTGACATTAGAGTTTTACGCAGACGATACATATATTTTTGAGGGAAAATGGAAACCATCTTCAACTCTAGCTGGATTTCCGGAGAAAGGAAGATATCAGTTAACAAGAAATATGCTTTTGTTTTTTGGAAATGAAAATTCTGGTATTAGAACACAGATTGTTGATATTGTCAATAATAAAATGTTTCTACCTGGATTTTCAGGACAGTTGTTTTTTACAATGACAAAAGAATAAGCACTATGCCTAGCGCAAAGCCCGAAAGCGGTAACGGTAATTTTATGAAAACTGGACAAGAAACATATTTTGGAGACAAAAATACTTTCGCTGTAAGATATATCCCTGGATATACTTATGAAAAAGGAAGCCACTATTATGCATATTGTCATTTAGTATTAGGCGGACAAATAATTGGCGACCCAGACGAATCCTGCTATTTGGGCTCATGGAAACATTCCTTACGACTTTTGAAAGATCGGATAAAAAATGATTTTAGCTCAATTAGTAATACTGAGTTTCAGAATAAGAATGACCGAGAAATATTTGAACTCATTTGGAAGGCAAATCAAATTGAGGAAGATTATAAAAATGAATTCGCCCATTTGCCAGTTTTGAACAATAAAGTTTGGAGTAATTGTTCTATTTCACTTGGTGAAACTACAGATGCGTATCTAATAACAATGACAGAGGACAATGGAAGAATTAAATTTATATGGGAAGGTTGTAGACAACCATGCACCGCAGACAAAATAGGTAAGCTATTTTCCATAACAGTAGACAGAGAACTTGTTGTTAAGGCCATAGAAACGTGTTTAGATAAAATTGAAAATGAGTATTTAAGTTATCCTGTTCGCTGAGAAAAACTACCGCTAAACAGGTTTTGCATCAGACAGGCTAACCGGAAAAATTCAACGGCAGCTTATCATTGAAATTTAGAGATCATATAGACATCTGTACATCTATTTCCCGCACGAACCCCATAATTTTTGCCCAACATACCCAGGGTTAATACCAGATAGACATTACATTGAAAAACAGTAATATCGCTCGTTTCTGCCTTGCTTTCGAGTGGTGGCAATTGCTTATATTTGAGTGTCTGCGGTAAGTGTAGGCACCACTCAAACTTTATGGCTTAACCAATAAATACTGAGTAATTTGCTGGCGGCATTTATTTTACGAATTGCGCAACAATAAAGGAACTGTTATCACAGGAAAAATTCTGAAACAAAAGCAGGAGTAAAACAACTGTAACAACTCTATGAAGCAAGAAGAAATAAGAATGACGCTGAGCATTTTAGAAATGGGAAAAATTAAGGCTATTATTACACTCAAAAAACAGGCTGAACCAATCATCGCAAAAGTGAAAGATTTTGAGTACAAGGGAGGCAAAACCACGGTTATACTTAAGCGATGCGAAGAAACTGTTTTTCCAAGCGATACAGAGGGTAATCAACCAGAGAACTATGCACTTTCCTTAGCGGAAATAAAAGAAGTTGATAGATACAAGTAACACAACTTTTAGCAAAGCGGCAGACAAACGCCTGAGCGCGCAAGAAATTCACAACCGGAAAACCGAACCCCAAACAGCATCACAATAAATGACCAGCAAAAATTGCCTCAACTGCGAAAAAGAATTAACAGACAAGTTTTGCTCGGGTTGCGGACAAAAAGCCGATACGCATCGCATTACGTTCAAGCATTTTATTGCACACGATGTGCTGCACGGGACGTTTCATCTTGAGAAAGGAATTTTATTCACGGCCAAACAGGCGCTAATCCGCCCCGGACAAGCAGCCCTCGATTACATTGCTGGAAAACGGAAGCGTTTTTACAATGTGTTTTACCTGATTTTGATTACCATTGGTGTAATGCTGTTTACACGCAACATTGGCGACTATTTTTATGGCGAAAGCGAAGAAATTGTTTCGGAGAAAGTTTATCTGAACGAGGCCAGCAAAAAAATGGATGAACTGTTTTCACAAAAAAGCAAGATCATCCTGTTCCTTTTTGTTCCGCTTGCGGCATTGAACAGCTTCTTATTGTTCCGAAGAAAAAAGCTGAATCTCAGCGAACATTTTATCCTGTCAGGAATGATATTGCTGGGATTGTTGTTGTTATCTACGTTTACAAATCTCCTTTTTCCCGTTGCCAATTACTTTATTAGCGGAACTGTTGCCAGCCTTTTCATAACCGCAATACT
>CALRTD020000499.1:0-3479 GCA_943371015.1 Synechococcus sp. UW140
TGGATTCCGTTAAGTCCATACAATACGAATACGGAGAAACCAATTAGTATAATTCGAAAATCATCTCCGCAGAGTACAACAACAGTAATCTATATTTATAAGACAGATAATAAAACTTATTCTGTACTTATTAATGCAAAGGGATTGCAGATTTTTTATAAGCAAAATCAAAAAGAGATTTTACGACAATATAAATATTACAATACCAGAATTGGCAAAAAAAACACCAAGGAGGAAGGTAAATATACTATCAGAACCCAATAGAGCCTTTTATTGTTATAGTCTGAAGTGTTATATAGTCTTGTAGCACAACAAGAAACCTGTTACTTCTAAGATGCGGATTATTTTACGTTGCGGGTGCCATCAATACTTCCCAAACGCAATCCCAAAAAACCAGCCGCGTTTTCCTTTCTTCACAAACTTATTCATCGCGGCTTCGGTGGCTGCGTGTGTAACATCGGCACCATCGTTAATGCTGTTGTCCGTAGCTGATGGAGCAGCCGGAGAACTTGTACCTGCCGGTGTTGTGCTTGCCGGCGACTGCGGTTCATCGCTTTTTGCCGGTGTTGGTTTTGGCGGCAAATTAGCCGAGCGGCCTAACTGCGGTTTGTGAAAACTGCGCTGGTCATACTCCGGCGAAAACAGTGAGGTATCGCTTCGGTTCTGATCACAGGCGGTGCTTACGCCGCTAACTTTTCCGGAGCCGGTGTACTGCCAAACTACATAATCGCTCCAGCCGTTGGGCAGACGTGGTTGTGCGGCTGTGGTGTAATGCGCAATCCACAGCGGCAGGTTTCCGAACGGGTGATTGGCAGGCAAATTTTCATCCAGAAAAGAAGGTGAACTGTAAATAAATACAGTCGGATAACCCTTCACCTTCATTTCCTCCATAAACGTGCTGATCCAGGTTTGCACCTGTGCCTGCGTAAGCTTGGACGCATTGGTTTCAATATCAAGCACCGGAATCAGTGAAGCTGCCGGCATCGTGCTCATGGTTTGTACAAACCAGTCGGCTTCTTTGCGCGCATCGCCGGCCACGTCGGCGGTATTGTTGAGCGATGCAAAATGATAGTAGCCAAAACGCATTGTCGTCTGGCTGCTTACGGCTGTGGCATTGGTCTGGCACATTGGGTCAACATAGTCAACGCCTTCGGTAGCTTTTATAAAAGCAAATGAATTGGGCTGCGCATCGTTGGGCACTTTTGTCCAGTCAATCGTGCTGTTATTGTGCGATACGTCGATACCATAAATGGGATTGCTTTTCATAGTGCTGCTTATTGCTGAAAGTTGATGCTGCAATGTTTACTCAAACATCTGAAATGTGTTTGCGCAACATATACGTATTAATACCCGAAAATGAGCATAGCTCGTACTATTGCTTTTTACTCAAAAAACGTATTTTAACTAATTTAACCGGAATCTTATATTTAATCCCAAAATCAACTAAACCCCGGTATGGAAAACGGTAAAGATTATCTCTACTTCCCCAACATTTTCATGATGTCGTCAACAGCACCTTTAAAACAACTGCAAGGTGTAATGATTGGCACGCCCAATTTTGTATTTCTCATTCCGCAGCAAAGCACAGCAAATTATCTGTTTGTAACCACCTTCAAAACGCACCAGTATTTTGCAGACAGCAACGTAGCCGATGGTTGTGCGAAATTGATTTCAGAAATGAAATCGGTTCAGGAACTGGAGCAAACATTCATCAATTTGCTTGAAGATGATGCGAAGTATGTGCATATGCTGAGCGATAAAGAATGGTTTAAACTCAACAAATGGTTTAAAACCTACAATTTCCGTTTCGGAAAAGGCAAAATGAACTGGTCGGCTTTCGTTGTAAAAGGTCACGATGCCGGCAAAAGCATCAAAGCATTTTACAGCCACGCTATCAAATGATTGGTATCCGCTCACGCAACATCGCAACACGCGATCAGACCAGACGAACTACTTGCCGTATCTGCAATCACGAGGCGGATAAAACCTATTATTTGCACCGCGAAGTAGTTCGCCTGGCTTTTCTGCCCTTGTTTGCAATCAAAAATACGGTGTACACATCCTGCAGTCACTGCCACTCGCTGCGTGAACTCAAGTCTGGAGTAACTCTTCAGCTCGACAGAGAAGACGAAGCCATTAAATCAGAAATGCTGGCCAAGTACGACAAGGGATTCGACTTCCGTGATGTTTGGGGAAGTGTGCTGATTATTCTTTCAATTGGTGCTTTAGCGTATATGGTTATTACGCATAGTTAAAATTGAATCGTACTGCTGAGTGTATTCGATTTGCAGTAAGATTAACATTTTCTTTTAGCCTTGAATATTCAGGATAATTGATGTTCTGAACTTTGGTTAAATTTGGTACATGAAATTATATGCATTAGCAACTATCTGTCTCATTATTGTACTGTTTGGCTTTGGCACTGCAAAAGTTGAAGTTGAAACTGAACAGCCTAAACCATCCCTGACTTCTACCGAAACAGATACCCGTTTCAAACTTGTTTATAGCACTGTTGGGATGGGTTCTAATTTTATGTCATGTCAACCAGTATTTGAAGTTAAAGGTTCACAATTCATTTACATGAACAATCAAACCTCCGGTTATACAAACGGGCAATGGTTGGAAAACGATACACTTTTAACAGGTAATTTTCGCAAAACAGCAGCCGATTCAATTATTGATTTGCTACAACCAATTTCTGTCGCCGATTCATTCTTTTGCAATCCGGCGGTCTCAAGCGGACTCATTCACACGCTTGTTGTAACGCACGGAAAATTTCATCGGAAGATTACACTCATGAACACATCCGAAAAAAATTGCTGGGGTGTAGTGCAATTACTCAATGCCTTTATTCCTAACGATCAGCCTCAATTACCGATGATTTTTTCAGAACAATTCGATTAACCAGGTCATTAACAAACTCTAATTCCCCGAGTTGTCATAATACGTATTGTCCCTTACAATCACGCCGTTTTCAATCGTAAAAACAGTACACACCGGCAATTCAAATCGTGAACTGTCGGGCGCCGTTCCTGTCGAAACAAATTCAACCACAACCTGCTTCCCGCCCGATGGATAAACGGCAATCACTTCATCATGTAGATCAGGAAACAACTGCTGAAGTGCGCTGTACTTTTCAATAATCTGCGAATGCGTTTGCACTATCGCTTTTGTGCCGAGCGACGGATCCTTAAACATGGCCGAGTCAGCATAAAGTTTCGCCATTTCAGTCCAGTTATGTTTGTTGAAATATTCAAATAGTTTCAGCGCAACAGCTGTATTTGCTATTGACTGATGATTTGCTTTTTTGTTTTCCGATGCAGCAGTGCACGCCGCAAACGAAAGCAGGAAAAATAGGCTTAGTTTTTTCATGAGACGATTTTTTAATTGATTAGGGCGTGCCTCCCCGCAACCGCAAAAACTGCGGATGCGGGGAGTGCGGGCTGTCGGCTATAGTTTTGCGCCACCCGTCGTGGGGG
>CALRTD020000500.1:0-3463 GCA_943371015.1 Synechococcus sp. UW140
TCCGCTGTTCCTGTTCAAACGCTTAATATTGCCCCTGAAACCAGTCAAACCCAATAATAAACCAGAATCTATGAAAAACCTTTTTAAAATTTTTGCAGCCGCTCTGCTGCTCACTGCCGGACTTTATTCCTGTTCAACCGATAAGGAAGCGGTAGTGTATGAAATTATCGGTACAACTGATATTTCAGATGTCATTATTGTACATCACGAACCTGAACCATGCGATACAATTATTTCGCACAGCGATAAAGTTGGCGGTTCAGTTGCTCAGTTCCGTTTTTCGAAAGATCAGTACAACATGACCTTTGGATGTAATGCGATCAATTTTGCTCCCAGATCCGGAGGAACCGCCCCGACTCAAATTCAGATTAACAACGGGGTGAAAGTCTGGACAGACGGGAATGACTGGGCCGTTTGCCGGATACCCTGATGCGTGGCCGGCCGGGTGAGCACCGGCCGGCTCTTTTCTAATTCGTTCTTTGACTATTCGTAAGCTTTGTCTAATTCATCACCGTTAATGATGGCGAGGTAGCAGTGGTAACGGGTAAGTGCAATTTCGCCTTTTTCAACGGCTTCTTGAATTGCACAGCCGGGTTCATTGAGGTGCAGGCAATTATTGAAGCGGCATTCGCCGAAGCGTTCGCGCATTTCGGGGAAAAAGTGTGAAAGTTCTGCACGTTCCAGATCTACAATGCCAAATTCTTTGATGCCCGGCGTATCAATAATCCAGCCATTGCCCAGCGGGTGCATTTCGGCAAAAGTTGTCGTGTGCATGCCTTTGCTGTGTGCCTCCGAAAGCTTTCCGGTACGCAAACTCAGTTCAGGACAAAGCGCATTAATCAATGTGCTTTTTCCTACACCCGAATGCCCGGCAATCAGGCTCACCTGATTGTTCATTTCATGCAGCAGTTCGTTAACCGCAACTTCATCATTGGCTGAAATGAAATGGCATCCGTAGCCGAGACTGGTATATAAACCCATCAGTTGTTCAACATAATCGCAAAGCTCTTCATCGAGCAACTCGCGTTTGTTGAAAATAATGGAAGCCGGAATCGAATACGCCTCTGCAGTAACCAAAAACCGATCAATAAAACCGGTTGAGGTACGCGGTTCAATGAGTGTGGCCATTACATAAGCCCGATCGATGTTGGCGGCTATGATGTGTGTTTGTTTCGAAAGATTGGTAGAACGCCTGATAATATAATTACGGCGATCATGCAGTTTGCTGATTGTATTATCACCATTTGCTTCGCGCAACACATCTACACGATCGCCAACGGCAAGCGGATTGGTATTCTTGGTGTTCAGTCCGCGAATACGGAACTGTCCCTTGATACGGCATTCAATATATTCACCCGTATCAAGATGAACCACATACCAACTCCCGGTCGATTTTACCACTATTCCGGATAACGCACTCATAACTTAAAATATCTGCACGAAGCTACGCAATAACTTACAGCATATACCCTTACACAACATACCCATGATTTCCGCCGAACGTCACCTGGCTGCCTTTCTTCGCAAGAAACGCTTTGCCGAACCTGTTGATTTAGTGCTCGATAATCAGCTCCCGCAGGGCTTATTGTCAGTAACTCCCGATGCCGCAGATTTCAGTCTCGAATATCTGCTGTTTGTGTGCAAGACCGAGCGACTGAAAGGTCTTGAGCAAATTGTTACTCATCTCATCAGTAATGCCTCAGTAGCTGAAAAGCTTCAGTTTGCTTATGGCGGCTATGAGTTTATGGTGCCGCTTCCGGCCGAGGAAATGGAGCAGTGCGGTAATTTATTTTACCGAAAACTCAGTTTCCCGGTTGAGATTTGGCAGTACCGGCAAATGCTTACCGGAAACACGCCAACCGGAGAGCCGCAGTACCGAAAAATAGTCGTGAAAACCCGCAAACTTCTTACTTATTACCAGTGCGAACACCGCACACCAGAGTACGCCGCAGTTAGCTAAGAATTGTTGTTTCCTTCCCCTTTGGATGCCGGTTGTAATTGTTCGCAGCGATTACACCGGCATTCATACTTTTTCACACTCGCCCGCGTTTTGTTACTTTTGAGACTTAATCATATCCAGAAACTGTGTCAATAAAGGTCGAATACATCTCGAAGATATACGGCAAGCAGCGTGCGCTTGATAATGTGTCGTTTGAAGTAAACAGCGGAGAAATTGTTGGTTTTCTTGGGCCCAACGGTGCAGGTAAATCAACCATGATGAAAATCCTCACCTGCTTTATTCCGCAGGATGCAGGAACCGCTTCGGTAAATGGTTTTGATGTGGCATCGCAGTCGCTTGATGTGCGCCGCAGCGTGGGGTATCTGCCCGAACATAATCCGCTTTATCTCGATATGTATGTGAAAGAATACCTTGAATTCATCGCAGGTATTCATAAAATAGCCAACAAAAAACAGCGTGTTGATGAAATGGTGCAGCTCACCGGTTTGGAAATCGAGCAGCACAAGCGTATCGGTATGCTTTCTAAAGGTTACCGGCAGCGCGTTGGACTTGCACAGGCGCTGATTCACGATCCGAGTGTGCTGATTCTCGACGAGCCTACCACAGGACTTGATCCGAACCAGCTTGCCGAAATTCGTGACCTGATCAAGCGTATCGGGCAGAAAAAAACGGTAATGCTTTCAACGCATATTATGCAGGAAGTTGAAGCATTGTGCAGCCGCGTTATCATCATCAATCAGGGACGCATTGTCGCCAATGATGATACGGCAACGCTTCAGCAGGGTAACCAAAACCGCATGGTGGTTGTGGTAGAGTTTGATAAAGAACCCAACCGCCACGATCTGAAACGCTTGCCCGGCGTTGAAGACGTGCAGCCGGTACGCGCCAATACGTGGCAAATTATTACCGCTGCCGATAAAGATATTCGTCCTGATATTTTCCGTTTTGCTGTTGATAATAAACTCACCGTACTCGAAATGCAGCGCGAAGAGCGGCGCATTGAAGATGTGTTTAAGGAGTTGACCGGAAAGAAGAAATCCTGATTTACACCGATTACATTTTTGTGATCCGCAAACAGCGATACCGTTTCAGTTCGGTAGTTGCAGCATAACCATCTGCAACTTCGCGAAACACTTCATCGCCCGTATGCCAGGGAATTCCGGTGAGGATGTATTGTTTGCCGGCTACAAAAAAATCTTTCCCGTAAGCATTCATACAAGGCACGGCAAACAGCATTTCGCGGTACTTGGTGCCTTTATCGAAATAGCGTTCACTGAATTTCAGCATCACATACATTTCTTTGTGTGCGCTGTCGCAGCCGGGCCGTAAAGCGGGTAATTCAACCAATGTTGCGATTACAATCAGCGAATCGCCGTGGTTGTTTTTCTCAGGATCATCAAACCGAACCGGAATGCTGTCGGGCGGATTGGTGTCGATAAACCCTGGATATTTCATCGGAGGCAAAATATTCCGCAGTTTAATGTAGTAATGTACTGAATCGCC
>CALRTD020000501.1:0-3462 GCA_943371015.1 Synechococcus sp. UW140
TTTACCGCAAAACTTTCGAGCACCGCAAAGCCGCCGTCCATGGTATAGACTTTGGCATTATACACAATGAGATCAGCATTCTTTTTCGACTCGCTGCAGCCAGCCAGCAGAGCAAGAGTAAAAATCAACAGAGTTAGCCGTTTCATGTGGCAGAATGGCGGTTTACTGTGGTTGAATTGGCTTGTGCAGCGGGCATGATAAGTATATCGTTGATATTTACATGCGCCGGGCGGTTGACAACCCAGAAAATTGTTTCAGCAATATCTTCGGCAGTAAGCGGCTGCAGACCGGCATACACTGATTTGGCGCGCTGTTCATCGCCTTTGAAACGTACCAGCGAGAATTCTGTTTCAGCCATTCCCGGAGCTATCTGCGATACTTTGATGTTGTGCTGCAGCAGATCAATGCGCATGGCTTTGGTTAGTGCATCAACAGCGTGTTTGGTTGCACAATAGACATTGCCGTTTGCATACACTTCTTTTCCGGCAATGGATCCGATGTTAACGATATGCCCTTTTTTTCGCGCCTGCATCAGCGGAGCAACCGCACGGGTTACATAGAGCAAACCTTTTACATTGGTATCAATCATTTGCTCCCAATCGTCGATATTTCCATCCTGAATGGCGCTGAGACCGGCAGCCAGACCGGCATTGTTGATGAGCACATCAATATCATTCCAGTTCTCGGGCAGGTTGCTGAAAACGGTTTTTACATCAGCATTGTTTCGCACATCAAATACAAGTGAAAGTACTTCCACATCATATTTTTCGCGAAGCTGCCGTTCGAGCAGTTCGAGACGTACTTTGCGGCGGCCGGTAATGATGATGTTCCAGCCATTGGCTGCGAACAATTCTGCCGTTGCTTTTCCGAAACCGGCAGAGGCTCCGGTAATTAATAGTGTTCGTTTTATACCTGCCATAATTTTATGCAGTTGCCTGCTGTGCCAGACGGCTGTTTTTGCGTCCGTAGCTGAAGTAAATAACCAATCCGATCAACAACCAAACGGTAAACCAAAGCCACTGTCCGATGGGAATCTGAGCCATCATATAAAGACAGGAAAGCAAACCGAGCACCGGAATAAGGGATAGTTTTTTTACTACGCAGCGGTAGGTAATGTAAATGGTGATGAGGATAAAGATCCACATCGGAATATTACCGTTGAAGACATGAATGCCGCTGCTGTACTTTATGTCATCCGCAACTGGCAGCTTTCGGATCATATCCTTGCGGGCATCATCAGGCAATCCGGCCAGCAGTGCAGCGGTTGATGTGGTGTCAAAAACTTCGGGCGCCAGTTTGATTTCTGCGGCGAGAAAGTTTCGCACATCAGCTTCTTTGCCTTTTTCAGCAATTGTTTTTGCGAGTTCTTCGGTGTCTGTATTCAGCGCACGTGTGCGGAGAAAATCGCCGGCGCTGTTTTGTGCATACAGGAATGTAAGCACAAGGGTCAGCACAGCAAGTCCGGGCACAATGTAGCGCGAGCTGACGTAAGGAGTTCTGAATTTTCCGCGCGGTGCATCGGGCAAGGTTTCAAGCCGCAGCACACCGGCGCAAACGAGTACAAAAGCAAACAGCGTTCCGATGCTGGTGAGATCGGTTACAAAACCAAGATTCATAAACAGCACTCCGCCGCCTACAATAAGTCCGGCCACAATAGTGGCAAACGAAGGTGTTTTGAAACGCGGGTGCAGTTTTGAAAAACGTTTGGGCAACAAACCATCGCGGCTCATGCTCATCCAGATGCGCGGTTGTCCGAGCTGAAAAACTAGCAGTACACTGGCCATCGCTACAATGGCGCTTACCGCAATAATTCCTGAAAGCCATTTCAGATTGAGTTCCTGAAACACAAAGGCCAGCGGATCATCTACATTCAGTTTTTCAAAGCTCACCATGCCGGTAAGTACAAGCGCAATGAGTACGTAGAGAATGGTGCAAATAACAATGGCCCACATCATGCCCCGCGGCAAATCGCGCTGCGGATCTTTGCACTCTTCGGCAGTAGTTGAAATCGCATCGAAACCGATGTACGCAAAGAACACGGCTGATACGCCTTTCAGGATACCGGTAACACCGTTGGGCGCAAACGGATCCCAGTTTTCGGTATCCACATAAAAAATACCGACAGCAATAACGAGCAGGATAATTGCAAGTTTGATGATTACCATAGCATTGCTCGCATTGCGCGATTCTTTGATGCCGCGGTAAACCAGCCAGGTAATGAGCGTAACGATGAGCAGGGCAGGAGCATCAAAAATAAGGTGCATGCCAAAAATCGTGGGACTTTGCGTCCAGGCCATGTAAGCTTCGCGCAAACTGCCGGTAAGAGCCGACGGGCCTGATAGTTCGCCGCTGCCGATCAGGCTCATGGCTTCGTTAAAGCCTTTGTGTGCGGTAAATACATCGGTAGTTAGCCAAGCGGGCAGGTGAATGCCTCCGCTTTCGAGCAGCGAGGTAAAATAGCCCGACCAGCCAATAGCCACAGCAATGTTGCCGATGGCATATTCCATAATCAGCGCCCAGCCGATAATCCATGCAAACAATTCACCAAAAGCCACATACGAGTAGGTGTAGGCGCTTCCCGAAACCGGCAGCATTGAGGCAAACTCGGCATAAGCGAAAGCCGCAAAGCCGCAGGCAATGGCTGTAAAAATGAACAGGAATATAACACCCGGCCCGCCGTCGAAACTGGCTTTGCCAATGGTGGTGAAAATTCCTGCGCCGATAATAGCCGCAATGCCCAGCGCTGTTAAATCGCGTACACCAAGGTGTTTTGAAAGTCCGCCGCCGTGTCCGTCGCTTCCTTCCAGCTCAACCTGTTTCAGGATTTGAGTTACCGATTTTTTTCGGAATAAATCTTTGAATGCCATGTAGGAGTTGCCGCCTGCTTTGGTTTCAGGCTCTGGCAAATGTAATAAAATATAGATGTGTTGCTGAAGCTGACTTACCTGCAGGTTGTGATTTAAAAAGGCAGCCGGTACTGCGGCTACTTCAAATAAACATACTTCCGTACGCAAGTCCCTTCGGGCGAAAGCAGGAATTTGGGATCGTAAACAACAGCTGTTTCCGGAAGTCCGCTGCGTGAGTAGGTATAAGTTTCGCTTGTAATGAGTTTGTGTCGGCAATACACTTCTTTTCCGGTGAGGCGCTGCTGATCGTTGTAATAGTAAAAGATTGAATCGGCGGGCAGAAAGGGTGTGTAAATATTTATTCTTGCTATTGAATCTTCGGGAATATTGTTGGTTAAAACAACCTGAATTCTTTTTAAGGAAGTATAATTAAGAACCCGGACAAAGTCACTTTTATCACTTGTGCTATCTTGAACTTCGAGTATCTCTCCGTTCTTGTATGTTAACAAATCCGGCGTAAATAAATCAGCCACCGGAGCCAGTGGGTAAATCTGAAAACGAGCCAATTGAGCCACAGGAATTGTATCAAACACCCTCACCGAAGAGCTGTCATCAT
>CALRTD020000502.1:0-3454 GCA_943371015.1 Synechococcus sp. UW140
TTCTGAACAACAGCTCCGCTGTCGGTAAAGCTTGTTCCTTGCGAGTCAAAATCTTCACCCCAAACAAAATCAGCTCCGGAGAAATACTGAAAATTAGGAGAAATCGTTATCACTTGTCCGCGTACTAAAGAAAGATCACCTTCCCAACCTTTGTAAGTTGGATAAATGGCGCGGGTGGTGGTAGTGCCGTTCATTTTTATACCGGCACGAATAACAAAGCTGTGATTGCTTTCGGCAAGGATCGGAATTGTGCACGGAACTTCAAAAGCGCCGATCAGTTCTCCGTCCATAAATACCCATACATCTGTTATTGCATGAGAGGAGGATCCCTGTCCTGTAAAAGTGGTTAAACTTACACTGCTGACACGCAGGTAAGAGGGTATTTCCTCTGTTTTATCAAACAACTTGCAACCCGAAAAGAACGGGGCAGAGGTGATAATCAGGAAAAGAATAAAAGCAGAAGTAAATTTTTTATACATGCACACGATTTGCTGCCATTAAAACGCAGCAATAACAGAATTATTGCCGGGCGGATGCAAAATTAGTTTTTGCCTGCACTTGGTCAATAATTTTGTGTGCAACTTCCAACGCTTTAAAACCATCGTCGATTGAAACTAACGGACGGGTATTGTTGTTAATAGCATCAGCAAAGGTGCTGAGTTCCATGCGTATAGCATTGGTTTGCTCAACTTCTGGATGTTCAAAGAACAATTCTTTAGGTTGTTTGCCTTCGCCGGGCTGAATAATAATAGCCAGCGGATCAGGATCTCCTATAATTTCTTTCATGCGCACCACGCTCACCTGTTTGTCGAGAAAATCGACCGATATATAAGCATCGCGGCGGAAAAAGCGCGATTTGCGCATGTTTTTCAGTGAAATACGGCTGGCGGTAAGGTTAGCTACCGCACCATTGTCGAATTCGATACGGGCATTGGCAATATCAGGTGTATCGCTCACCACAGCCACACCGCTTGCACTGATGTGGCGAATATTGGCACGTACAAGGCTCAAAACCACATCAATATCGTGGATCATCAGATCAAGCACAACAGAAACATCAGTTCCGCGAGGGTTAAACTGTGCCAGGCGGTGCGTTTCTATAAACATAGGTTGATCAAGCAGGGGCTGGGCAGCTAGAAAAGCCGGATTAAAGCGCTCAACATGCCCAACCTGCACTTTTACATTGGCTTCTGAAGCCAGCTGTACCAGTGATTTGCCTTCTTCCACCGTATGTGTAAGCGGCTTTTCGATAAACAAATGGCGCTGGCGGCGAAGTGCTTTTACAGCAACGGCATAGTGATAAAGCGTTGGCGTTACAATGTCAATAACTTCAGCCGCTTCAATTAGTTCGTCGGCCGTTTCAAAAGCTGTAAGCTGAAATTCGGCAGACACAGCCGCACGAACATGAGGATCACTATCGTGAAAACCAACAATTTCGTAGCGGTCTGAAAGCTCTTTAAGCTGCCGGATATGAATTTTGCCGAGATGCCCCGCACCTGCAACGCCAATTTTCAACATAGCCTGTTTGATTTTTTACAAAAGTATTCGCACCGGGGCTGTTGAGATACGGCTAACTTCGTAACATATTAACAAGCCGCTGTTGTTTGCCGGTTTCTGTTGCTGCTTTTCTATGACAACTCCGATTGAAGATACTTACCGCCAGAAAGGATTGCGCCGCAAACTGGCTGAGTTTATGCGTGAACGAGGCATTACAGATGCCGCTGTGCTCAAAGCAATAGAAACCGTGCCCCGGCATCTGTTTTTTGACAAAGCATTTCTTGAGTTTGCCTATCAGGACAAGGCTTTTCCAATTGCGGCCGGGCAAACCATATCGCAGCCTTACACGGTAGCTTTTCAAACACAGCTCCTGCAACTTCGCAAAGGCGACCGCGTGCTTGAAATCGGCACCGGCTCAGGCTATCAAACAGCAGTTTTGCTCGAATGCGGTGCGCGGGTGTGGACAATAGAACGCCAGCGTACCTTATATGATATAACACGCGCCATGCTTCCGAAAATGGGCTATGCCCCCAATTTCCAGTATGGCGATGGCTACAAAGGCTGGCCGGCTTTTGCACCATTCGATAAAATATTGGTGACCTGCGGAGCTCCTTTTATTCCCGAAGCCCTGACCGCGCAGCTAAAAACCGGAGGCCGGCTGGTTATACCGGTTGGCGAGGGCGATACACAGGAGATGACATTGATCAGAAAAACAGAAACCGGTGAACTTGTTACAGAGAAGCACGGACTGTTTCGCTTTGTACCCATGCTGGGTGAACGGGAATGGAAGGGATGATGAAAATCATAAATTGGGTTATTAACAAATTGTAGTGAAAAAGTTGGGTTTTGTTAATATCAATAGATAAACAGAGAATTCAATACCTTTGGCAATAAGGGTTAAACTATTCCCTGACCAGAACTTAAAACTAACTAAAACCACACATTATGAAAAAATCGACGCTCATGGTAGCGGCGCTGGCTTTCGGTGTAACCACAGCCTTCGCACAAGATTTAACTTCAAAAAAAGGTGAACCGATTCTTCCTGAAGCAGGAGATTATTCTATCGGTATTGATGCTACTCCGTTCCTCAATTACTTCGGTAATTTCATTGGCGGAAACGGCTTGAACGCTGCTCCGGGTTGGAATCACCTCAACGGTTTGAATACAATTGTGGGTAAAATGTATGTTACTCCCAATATGGCTTACCGTGGTATTCTGCGCATCGGTCTGAACTCAAACACATCGAAAGCAATGATCGGTGATGCTTCAGTTACAACACCGCCGACCTACCCGAACCTGCCTGCTATGAAAGAAGATGTAATGAAGTCTTCTTCTAGCTTCATTGGTCTCGGTGCTGGTCTTGAGTATCGTCGCGGCAAAACCCGTCTGCAAGGTTTTTATGGTGCAGAAGCTTTCCTTTGGACATCTGCATCTAGCCGCAAATACACCTACGGAAATGCACTTTCTTCAACCGTAACTGTTAATGGTGGTACAACACACGACTTTGGTACATTAATCATTCCATCAAACATCCTGAACGATACCTACGGTAACGCTGCCCGTTCTATCACCAACAAATCTGGTCGTACCATCGGAATCGGTGTACGTGCTTTTGTAGGTGCTGAGTATTTCATCATCCCCAAACTTTCTGTAGGTGGTGAATTTGGCTGGGGTGTTGGTTTCAGCACAACAGGCGCATCTTCTAACGAAATTGAAAGCGTTAACGGTGCAACTCCTGGTAAACAAACCCTCGAAGGCACCAGTTCAAACCAACTGATCCTTGATACCGACCGCAATGCTTTTGGTACAGGTGCTACACAGTTACTGCCGAGTGCTTCACTCCGTTTGAACTTCCACTTCTAGTTTTAAGAAGTAACAACAAACAAAAACTCCCGGCTGAAAAGTCGGGAGTTTTTGTTTTGTATAAAGTCAGCTTACTTGAATTTCCGGGCGGTTT
>CALRTD020000503.1:0-3436 GCA_943371015.1 Synechococcus sp. UW140
TCCTCGGTTTCACCTACAACTGTTTGTCAGGGAAGTTGCGTTACGCTTAATCTTTCTTCATACACAAACGGCTCAATCCAGTGGCAGTCATCGCCCAACGGTATTACGTGGTCAAACATTGCTGGTGCTACAACAAACCCGTATCAATATTGCCCTGTAAACTCACTCATGTATTTCCGTGCAATGGTTGACGGAGCGTGTGCTGATGTATTTTCCAATATTGTAACTGTGGGTATAATTCCAACACCCAACGTCAATATTACAGCTACTTCTACTTCGATTTGCGCCGGACAAAATGTAACGCTTACAGCTACCGGTGCTACATCGTATCAATGGAACGGTGGTAACTTCAGCAACACACCGGGCGCATCGCAAACCGTACAACCGGCAGTTACTACAACATATACCGTTTCCGGAAACCCAAGTTCAGCATGTCCGGGTACGCGAACAGTAACCATTGTTGTAAATCAGCCTCCGCAGTTATTGTTTTCGCCGCCCACCTCAACCATTTGTGCCGGTGATGCAGTTACAATTACCTGTGGCTCTGACACCAATACCTACAACTGGAATGGCGGTCCCGGAATTACTTCACTCAGTCCGGGTATCAATGATTCGGTATCATGTTCGCCCAGCAGCACTACAACTTACAACGTAACAGCTACATCTCCCGCAGGCTGCACAGCAAACGGAACGGTAACGGTTACAATAGCACCTACACCTACACTTATACCCTCGTCTGATAGTTTGGTAATTTGTCCGAACTCTCCTGATACACTTACCTTGTCGGGCGCAGCCACCTACACGGTGAGTCCGATGATTGGGGTTACACTTCTTAATGCGAATGGTTCACAGATACAGTTCTATCCTGCAGCGTCGCAGGCGTATTGGGTTACCGGAACTTCGGCACAAGGCTGTATCGATTCTATTCCGATTTATGTAACCGTTGCCAACAACCTGGTTATTTCGGCTGGTAATGATGATTCAATCTGTTCAGGCATTCAAACACAGCTTACAGCAACAGGTGGTAACTTCTATTCTTGGACAGCCAGTAACCCCGGACCAATTGGTAACTCACAAACTGCTACACCAAACGTAGCTCCGACAACAACAACAACTTATTATGTTGCCGCCAGCGACGTAAACGGTTGCACCGGAGCAGATACGGTTACCATCTTTATCCGCACACCGCCAACCGTTATTGCTCCTAATGATACGGCACTTTGTGCAGGTTCAACAATTATTCTGAATCCGGCAAGTGGTGCTAACAACTATGTTTGGACAGGGCCAAGTATTGTATCAGGATCGAACACAGCCTCGCCAACTGTATCGCCGCAGACAACAGTAACCTATACTGTAACCGGTACAGATCCCTTCCAGTGTCAGGATACAGCAACCATTCAGGTTACCGTTAATCCGCTCCCGAATGCTTACGCCGGTGCCGACGTATCAATCTGCGATACCTGTTACCAGCTTTCAGCATCAGGCGGTAACCAGTATGCGTGGTTCCCGACAGCTAACCTTTCCAGTCCCGCTGTAAACAACCCAACAGCTTGTATCAGCACAACAGCGTCCTACACTGTAACAGTAACTGATGCAAACGGCTGTGTGAATACGGATGATATTACAATAACCGTTTACCCCGCGCTTACCGTTTCAGCATCATCAAATGCTGCAATTTGTGTTGGCGGACAAACAACCATTTCATCGAATGCGGGTGGTGGCGACGGCGGTCCTTACAACTATGCATGGACACCGGCTGCAGGAATTATCGGCAATGCTTACCAGCAAAGCGTAAACGTATCACCGGCGACAACTACTCTGTATTATGTTACAGTTACCGATCAGTGCGGCTCAGTGGCTGTTGTAGATTCGGTGCTGGTAAGTGTAAATGCTCTGCCGGTACTTGCAGTTGTGCCTGATCTTCCGTCGGGCTGCGTACCGCTTTGCGTGAACTTTACAACCAATTCTCAACCTGCTGCAGTAACTACATTGGTTGATTTCGGTGATGGCAATAATTCATCATCAGCCAACCCGAATTACTGCTACAATACAGCCGGCAGTTATACAATTACCTATACCGTTACCGATGTAAATGGTTGCAGCAATACGCAAGCTTATCCTGCAATGATTAATGCGTGGCCGTTGCCGCTGGCTAACTTCACCGCTTCACCTGCAGTTACATCAATACTTAATCCGCTCATCAACTTCTCTGCATCAGGTTGTATTGGTTGCGACTCAACCTGGTACTCAATGGGGAATCCCGGTGATTCAAGTGTATTCAACTTCGGATCTCCGTTTAGCTTTGCTTACACAGCCCCCGGAACTTACACCATTACACAAATGGTAAGTAATCAGTACGGCTGTCTTGATTCTTCATCAGAAGTTGTCATCATTGAACCTGATTTCTCGTTCTATGCACCGACAGCATTTACACCCAACAACGATGGTGTAAACGATGTGTTCATGACCTATGGCGAAAACATTGATCCTGCTACCTACGAGCTGTATGTTTTCGACCGCTGGGGCAATCTTATTTACTTCACCCGTGATATGGCCAGAGGCTGGAACGGATCAGTAAATAACAGCGGCCCGCTCTGTCAGATTGATACTTATGTGTGGCGCGTTAGTTTCAGAGATACAAAAGGAGATCCGCACGAGTTTGTTAAGCACGTAAATCTCATTCGCTAATTCAATACAAGCATCTCAAAAAGGGTTTTCGTGAATTCGGAAGCCCTTTTTGTTTCAAAACAAATTTCTATGAAACGTATTCTCTGTTTGCTGTTGCTGGTAATTCCCCTTGCGGTATCGGCCGGAGAGTTTGAAAAAAATACCGGTCAAATCCGCTATGCCAATGGTGAAGCGGCAGACAATGTGTTTTACCGGCTGCGTACAAAAACAGCCGACTGGTATTTTACAACAGATGGATTCAGCATTGTTGTGAAATCGAAGAATGAGGCAGAAGGAACTACAACACTGAAACGAACCGATATTAAATTCCTGAACGGACAAACCGGAATTCCGCAAACAGAGCAAGTGCAAAATGCCCAACATCGAAATACGGTTGGAAGCACACAAGCCCTGATTTACAAAAATCTCTGGCCTTCGGTTGATTTATCTTTTACGGTTATTGCCGATAGTATAGTTATTGAGTTCAATAATAAAGCGAATCCCGACGCACCAAGCGAAACCGAAAAATTCGGACTTGAATACAATAAACTTTGGAATAATAACATCAACAGCAGATATAGATTTTATGTCGCATCCGGTATTGAGTTCAATTCGAAACTAACGTTGAGGAGAAATCTGACGAATGAGAAAAATTCCGCTTTATCAGTAATGCGGTCGAATTCAATTGCCTATTTCCAGTACAGGGTACAAAGTGTAGCCTGGACAACCTATTGCGGAGGATTTGATGCCGATGAACTTTACGGAGAAG
>CALRTD020000504.1:0-3422 GCA_943371015.1 Synechococcus sp. UW140
ACAGGCAACAGCCTCGTTGTATTTTTTTTGCTTCACATACGTCATACCTTTTTCATAATGAAGGCGATAAAAATATGGATACAACTCAATTCCTTTATCTAAGGCCTTATGTGCCTCATCATATTTAGCCATTTCACGATTTGAAACTCCAATTATTTTATAGAAGTCAGCCTTGTAAACCGAACGAAGTGTCAATCCTTTTTCGGCTGTGATGTAGGCCATGCTGTCTTCATGGTTATCACTGTAGGCCGATGCAAGGCGCAATGTTGCATACGTGTAGTTGGTATCGTTGGGGTGACATTTCTTGTATGCAGTAATCGCTTTCTCATACTTGCCGGTCATTTCATAAAGACGGCCTTCGAGAATAAGTGATCCTGATGATTTATACTCTTCTTCGTCAACTTGAGCGGAAGCCGCAAAAGGCGCGAACAAAAATGCCAGCGTGAGGGTCAGGCGAAACAAATGATTCATGTGAAGCAGAAACGGGTTAGTTGTTATGTATTACTTATTCACACCAAAAGGCATAAAATGAAATCGTATGCGATGAGTGAATTACTTACAAAAATAGCAAAAACACTGAGTTAATGATCTTCGGCGGGAAGTTCGGCAAGCAGCAGTATAATCCGTTGTTCGGCCTGCATGCGAGCCATTGAAAACGTTGACGGATCGGCAACTCTGAGCCAGGAATACACGGCCAGTGCTTTGCGGCAGCAATCGGCAGCGCGCTGGTTGTTAAAGCCTTTGTGCAAAGTGGCTTCCAGTTCAAGCGCCTGTGCCAGTGAATCGGCTTGCGCGGGCGTAAGCGGCTTTTCAGCCGAAAGCAGTTCCGTTAATGCTTCAGGGGCAATGTTTTCGAGAACTTCGGGCGAAATGCCGAAAAAAGGCTGATAGCTGTTGTGAAGTTCTGTGAGCGCATCCTCGCGGCGTTGTTGTGTTCGCAAACCTACTGCACGGGCAAGTACCCGGGCAAACTCTTCAATCATGCGTTGTATGTAATCGCGGCGATACACTGTGACTTTCTAGTTTACGAACTATTGAACGCAGCATGGCCGGAACAATAAGGCGATGAAAAAACTTTACAGGCCAAAAGTACAACCTGCCGAGCCAGTTGTGCAACACAACAAGGGTTGAAAGTGTTAAAACTTGCTTACTGCTGCCCTGGGGTTCAAGCCAAACCGAAATGCGAAAATCCAGGTGCTTGTCGTTTTCACCCATTACAATTTCATGCTCTGATTTCGAAAACACGCGAAATAATCCGATTGTTTATCCGGGCTCAGCAGTGAGGTTCACTAGATTTTGTTCATGATTCCCGGTTGGAGCAGCGGTTTTAATACCGAATAATTTCACGACCAAATTTCTCAAATACATCAACCCGCTCACACATGCAGGTGCCGCCGAAAAAAAAGCCCTTGCTGCATCAATTGGTTTAAACTTTAACTGATCATCTTTTACAGATGCGGAAAACGCATCGGCATAATGTATTTTCGGGAAAGCGGTATGCAGTACAGATGCAGCAGGAAGTTGTGTTTTATGAACTGAAATCGACATGGTGAATAAATTCAATTTGCTTGCGTGAAATTGATTCGGGAGTAAGCTGCATCAGCAAATTACGAATACCTGCAAGTAATCGGCTATCGGTTTGAGCAATTTGTCCAAACAGCAATGAGCGCTCAACAATTTTTGTGGTGCGTGGTAAACGCAAGTCCGAAAAAGCTTTTAGTGATGTCTTTACTGATGCTGTATCGGATAAAAATTTTGGCAATATTACGGCATCTTCTATGGCCTGACAGGCTCCCTGACCCAAATTAGGAGTTGTGGCGTGTCCGGCATCTCCGAGCAAGACGATACGTCCAAATGCCAACTGCTGCAGCGGAACTATATCAGTAATATCGTTGTGCATAATTTGTGCAGGATCGGTTGCTGCGAGTAATTCATTTATCGGATAATGATAACCTGAAAACTGTTTTTTCAATTCAGTAATTGACCATTGCTTAAAAGTCGGATCATTTTCAATTCGTGTATTCACACAAGCATACCAGTAAACACGGTTATTGGTTAATGGACATATTCCGAAACGACCATTAACGCCCCAGGTTTCTGTAAATCGTATTGAATCTGTATTGATAATGGGCGCTGTAATTCCCCGCCAGCAAGTGTAGCCCGAAAAACGAGGCTTTACATCGGGTACTACTTGTTTGCGGATTACACTGTTAATTCCGTCGGCTGCAATGAGCAAATCGCCCTGCCATGATGAGCCATCAGAAAAAATAAGTTCCACACCGTTTTCGGATTCCGCAAAGCGCTGAACAGTTAAACCGGTATGCACAGTATTTACCGGCAATAAATTATAAAGTAACTGATGCAGATCAGCGCGGTGAAGCGTTCGTCCGATAAGTGTATGTCCGTTTATGGGCTTGGTTAAATTGGTTCGGGCAATAACTTTACCGGAAGGCACAAGAATTTCGGCTTTTTCGAGTGGCATTCCGGCTTGTTCGGTCAGCTCTCCTGCTCCTATGCTGTGCAGGGCACGCATTGCATTTCCGGCAAGTGCAAGACCGGCTCCAACTGCTTTAATTTCCGATGCGCGCTCAGCTATTTTTACCTGATGACCTGCTCGCTGCAATGCAACGGCTGCAGTTAATCCGCCTATTCCGGCTCCTGCGATGAGAATGTTCATTGCAATAAATTTTAGAACAAATGTACTATTTATTTTTACTTAGAACATCTGATCTAAATAATTATTTTTACAGTGTGAATACCAAACAACGCATTCTGCACACCGCGCTTGAATTATACAATGAGGCTGGGCCGGAAACAGTAACTGTAAGACACATTGCTGCGGCAATGGGCATCAGTCACGGCAACCTCTGTTATCATTATCCGAATACCGATGCCATTGTGCGCGCGCTGTACGATGAACTGGTAGCTGCAATGAACAAAGTTGTAACCGATGCGCAGCACAGCTTACCGGGCAATGCGCAGGAAGCTTTGCAGTTTGTAGTTACTCAAAGCCGAAAAGGCTTTGAAGCGATGTATCGTTTTCGGTTTGTGCTGCTGAACTTCCATGCAATTATGCGGAACGATGATTACATCAGGAAACATTTTCGCGAGTTAACAAAGCAACGCACGGCTGAATTCCGAATGATGGTTGATTTCTTAACGCAAGCAGGAATCTTCAGGCGCGAGTATTTTGCGGGGGAATTTGATTTATTAGTCGAACTGCAATTGCTAGCCGGTGATGGCTGGATTGCCCGGGCTGAGATTGTGCGGAAGATGAATAAAACGCAAGCGATAAATTATTACACCGATGTTATGCTTGCGCCCTGGGTGGCTATTATGACGGAGGAAGGTGTGAAAATGTATTTAGAGATAAAGAAGAAGTGAGTAATAATTGTAAAATGAAAATAACTGAAATAACAGAA
>CALRTD020000505.1:0-3422 GCA_943371015.1 Synechococcus sp. UW140
GTTCTGGTCGTATTTCTGCCAGATTTCGGATTCAACCACCAGCTATGGTTCGTATTCAGGCGCTGTGCCGAACGAAAAAATTACCTGGGGCAAATTGGATATCAATACCCCGAAATTTATTGTTGAGTCGGACGCTACAATTGTGGCTCCGCTTATTTTCTCGTGGATTTTGGGCTGGTAATTGCTCCTTATTCATCAACAACAAAAAGCGTCTCGTCCTATTTTGACGAGACGCTTCTTATTTAATGGGTTTTGCTTAGCGAATAATCAGCCGCTGGTGTCTGATGTATGTTTCGCCTGAAATCCGGCAAACGTAAATTCCTGCTGCAAGCGTGGGAAGCTGGATAGTTTCGCCTGAGATGCAAGTACCTCGATAAACCATCTTTCCTTCAGCAGAAACAATTTCAATCACTGCTCTTTCTCCTTCTTGTGAAAGCAGCATGATACTTTGACCGGAAACCGCAGGATTGGGATATAGGGTTGCATTTGCAGGCGTTGTAGGTTCTGCAACAGCCAGCGGTCCCGACAGGTTGATGTTGTCAACATACAGAAGCTGACCATAGTAGCAACGGTCGCGGAACGCAATCAATAAATCAGTTTCTCCTGCAAAAGCTGCCAGCGATACACTTTCCGTTCGCCACTGCGATGAGTCGGGCGTGAACAGAGAAGTGGTAGTTGGTGCTGTTGCTAATTGCGAGCCGCCTTTGCGATACACATTTGTAAATGTCGCTCCGCAGTCGGTTGAAACCAGTACTTCAAGCGTATCATTAAATGTTGAATTGTACTGGCAGTAGGCAACATCAAATCTCAGCATCGAAGTTTGCTGCTGTGTCATGTCAATACGTACACGCATATCGGTGGCATCACCCTGAACATTGGTGTAGTAGTTGTTGAACATTGCTGATTGTGTGCTGTTGCCATAACCTCCTACAGTTGTATTCAGCTCCCAGTCGCCAATAGCAGGCGTAAGTGATTTCAGCCACCAGCCTTGTTGTGGCGGCACGCCGCTCTGGAAACCTTCGGTTAAGTTGGCCAGGGCCTGAAATGCAGTAACCGTAATCACAAGCGTATTGCTGTCGGTAAGTCCGGCGCTGTCGGTTACAGTAAGCGTAACCGTATAAGTTCCGGGAGCATTGTAAACTACACGCGGATTGCGGATGGAAGATGATGAAGGATTTCCGCCGGGAAAACTCCACTGCCACGATGCACCGGCATGATTGAGAATAGAATGATCTTCGAACTGAAGTGTGTCGGGTTCGCAGGTCATTGAAAAAGGATAGGTGAGACGGTCAACCTGCGGCTGGCATACCGGTGCTGCGGGTTGATCCTGAAGTGTGTTTTCCCAAACGCCGTGCCCATACGACGAAAGCTTAATTTTTCCGTCGCGGTAAAAAGGCTTTGCCGAAAGTCCATCCAGAAAAAGGGGCAAGCCGGTGTTGTCGGGTTGCCATGTAGCAGTGGTATTGTTTCTGTAATAAACGGTTTGATTCGTTACACAGTAAACACCACCATCTGTATTGCCAATATGTTGCAGCCAGCGTAAGTTTTGATTATTGAGATTCGCATCAGTTATGTTTGTCCATGTAACACCACCATCAGAAGAGTAAAAAGTTTTATTGCCGTTTGCGCCGTATGGATAGCCCAGCCAAATCTTGTTTTCATCAACGGGGCTGAGTGTTATAAGCAGCCAGTTACGGTTTCCGCCCGAACCGGGTGATGGTATGGTAAGCTGCGACCATGCGGTTCCGCCATTGGTAGTTTTCCAAAGTTTACCGCCACCGCCATGCTGACAAGCGTATATTATGTTTGGATTTGTCCATGCAATTTCTGTTTGAATAATTTCATCAGTTACTACAGTGCCGAAAGTATAAAGCAGTGAATAATTAACGCCTCCATCGGTTGATTTCCAGAACTTGTTTTCGTTGCCGATATATACTGTATTGTAGCAACGCGGGTCAAAGTCCATCTTTCCGGATTCGGCGCCCCAGTAGCTTTCGTTTGGCCATAAGCCAATGCTTCCGCGTGTAATAGGCTGGCCAATGCTAACCGGTATTGTAGCACTGCCAATGTTTGAACTGTAGGCCAGCCGGTTTTGTCCGGGGTTAATATAGCCCGAAGCCGGTTCTCCGCCGCCAAGCTGAACGTATTCGTTGCTGGTGTAATTCTCGTACCAGGCAGCAGTGCCATTGTGATACAGGCCGCCAACAATTACATCTTCATTCCAGCCGGTACCAAATCCCCAAAATTCAGATCCGTGAATTCCGTCCATCATTACCACCTGATCAACTACAAAAAAATCGTTCGAGTGGTTGATGCCGCCGTCGCTCGTGATCCAGTAGCCGGTTGGCGTTGCTCTGAAATCCTGCATATCCACATGCATATTCAGCGGCCCGCCAATGTAGCCGGCCACTGATGAATAAGTAACTCCGCCATCATCAGAACGCCAAAGGTTCAAACCACCAATGAGCACCATGTCCGGATCTGTGTTTGAAACCATCAGCGCACAGTTGTAAAAGCCCTGATGATAATTCCAGGTTGTTGTGCCTCGGGCCAGGTTAGGATGTTGCGTTGAATATGGCCCGCCGATTTGTCCGTTGGGGTTTGTCCACGTAGTGCCGCCGTTATTGCTTCTGAACAGGCCAATATATCCAACATCATTCGGCTTCGATTCGCCAATCAGATAAGCATACACACAAAGCGAATCGGCGGGAGTCACACCGAGGCGTGCCCCCATGTCTTGCCGCGCCGGATCAGTGGATGAATACCATCCGGCCGATTGAACAGAAAAAGTCAGTCCGCCGTCTGTTGAACGCAGAAATTCGCATATAACCAGCGAAGGATTGTTTTTCAGCAAATACACCACTGAAAGATTTCCCGGGCGGTATTTAATATCATAACAATCGTCAGGATATACCTGTGTCCAGGTTGTGCCTCCGTTGGTGCTTCTGTACAAACCGGCACTACAGGCAGCCATAACAATCTGCGAATTTTGGGGATTAATCAAAAGCTCATTTACCCAGAGATTGTTTACTGAAAGTATTGTCGTCCATGTAGCACCGCCGTCGGTTGTTTTTAGAATAGCTCTGCTTGAGCCGGCATATACCACATTTACATTTGTAGGGTCAATTGCCATGGATGTAAAACCACCGGTAGCTCCTACATTCATTGATGTAATTGTCCAGTTTAGTCCTCCATCGGTGCTTTTAAAAATATCGCCCGGTTCGGTGCCGCAGTATAAAATATTGGGTTGTTGCGCACTTTGTGAGATGCAGTACACATTGGTTTGCCGGTCAATGCGGGTTCCGTTTTCTCTGAACATTTTTTCGGGCCCGATCATGTTCCACGCACTGCGGGAGCGCGCTGCAGGCGGAACTGGTTGCAGCGAAATTTGTTCTGCGGGAATTATAGTTCCATCGTTGCTC
>CALRTD020000506.1:0-3414 GCA_943371015.1 Synechococcus sp. UW140
AGGGTATGAAAGCAATACTTGCCGGATTTCCTGAAATAGAAGTGGTTTTTGAGTCGGCCGATGGTTATTCGGTCATCGAGAAACTCCATCAATACAGTTTACCCGATGTAATGCTGGTTGATTTGTCGCTGCCTGGCAACGATGGAAAAGAGTACAGTGGGCTTGACCTGACGCGTGATCTTCATAAAAAATTCCCCGAAATCAGGATGCTGATTCTCTCTGCACATAAAGAGGAAGTATTTATAGCTCGTCTCATTGAGCAGGGGGCACATGGTTATCTGGTAAAAGACAGCAGTGCCGATGAAGTTCGTACTGCAATAACTTCTGTATTTCTCAAAGGGTCATACATCAATGAAATGACCCTGCATGCACTTCAGAGCAATATGCGCCGCAGACTGAAACCCAAAATTGACAGTATTGATATTACCCGGCGCGAAGTGGATGTATTGCAGCTTACCTGCCAGCAACTCACCGCAGAAGAAATAGCCGAACGACTTTTCATTAGCGTAAAAACCGTAAACGGACATCGCAATAACCTGTTGCAGAAAACCGGTTCACGCAATATGGCTGGTTTGGTAATTTATGCCATTAAGCACGGACTGGTTGAACTTACCTGATTAACGAAGTCCTTGTACGTTTCATTTATGCCGGAACGAAGAATTTTCTTTGATGCTTTTAGCATCGTGAAAATGAAACAATAGACAACCCGTTTGCAACACGATCCATTTTTAGGCTTCGTGCGCAAACGGGTTGATACTTTACACCAGATCGGTTACAGAAGAAGTGGTTCTGTTTTTAAGCTTTGCTTCAGAAAGACGATTCTCCCAAGTGACCGAGCAGGAACGGAGCATTGATGTAGCTGTTCGCTGCATTGCTGCCTGCCGCGTAAACGCTGGTTGTACCCGTGTTGGTAGCTACGGCCGCAATGCCGGTGGTACTGAAGGCGCTTTTGCCATTGCTCACGGTCATAGAGCCGTTGATGGTTCCAAAGCTGCCATCGAAAGAGAAGGCTGCGGTAATTACTGCGCAATTCCCTGTTGCGGCACAAACACAAATCTGGTTTTGAGTATAACTCTCTGCCGGAGGATTAATCGGACAGATCCATTGTCCTGTAAAACTGTACACATTTCCGTTTTGTGTAGCGGTAAAACCGTTTTCAAAATCAGATGATGTAATTGCTCCTGGTCCGCTCACTGAGGGATAAAATGAAATTGATGCCATTCGATTATTTTTTTGTTTCCTACTCGTCAGGCTTTTCGGCTCCACCTCCTGCATATTGCTGTGCAGGATCAGTCCGTTTGTTGTCTCGTTGCGGCGAGACGGTGAGTGGTTTCTGCTCCACCGGATCAGCTGAATATCCGTTACAAATTTGCGTTCCTCATGATCACCGGAAAAGAGTATAATTGATTGATTCTTAATAACGAAGAGATTTACCTGTTGCACGTACTTATACTTACCGGCTTTGTTGATTTGCTGAACAGTAATTGAAATTTCCAGTGATTCTTGGATTTGAAAAACCGTGCGGATATAACCGCATAGCATAAGTGTTCTGCCTTTTTACAGTCTTTCCGGCAACAGACGAAGTAAGACGCAGATTGATTTGCAGCTATAATTTGAGCGGTGTTAGTCACACATCTTCATCTCCCGCCCAACTTTCTTACTTTTGCAACTCATCATTATCATAACATAAACGTATGAGCCGAATTCTAACCGGCATCCAGAGCAGTAATATTCCGCACCTTGGTAATATCCTTGGCGCGGTGCTTCCTGCGGTGCAGCTTTCCAAACAGCCCGGCAACAATGCCCTTTATTTCATTGCTGACTTACACTCGCTCACGAGCCAGCGCGATGCTGATGCCCGCCGCGAGAGTGTGCGTGCTGTGGCTGCTACATGGCTGGCGTTTGGCTTAGATACGAATCAGAATATTCTCTTCCGTCAAAGCAGTGTGCCTGAAGTGTGCGAACTGAGCTGGTACCTGAGCTGCTTCATGTCGTTTCAGCGCTTGCAGCTTGCGCACTCGTTCAAAGACAAGTCTGAAAACGGTGCCGATGTAAATACAGGTTTGTTTACCTATCCTGTGCTCATGGCTGCTGATATTTTGCTTTATGATACCAATGTGGTTCCGGTTGGCAAAGACCAGAAGCAGCACATTGAGTTTACCCGCGATCTTGCAGAGCGCATCAACAGCCACTATCAGAAAGATGTGTTTGTGGTGCCCGAACATAAAATTGATGAAGAAGTAATGGTTGTGCCCGGTATTGATGGGCGCAAAATGAGTAAGTCATACAACAATTTCATAAACATCTTTCTGCCTGAAAAAGAGCTCAAGAAAGTGGTGATGAGTATTGTAACCGACTCCACACCGCTGGAGGCACCAAAGAATCCGGATACCGATAATGTTTTTGCGTTGTATCGCCTGGTGGCTACACACCAGCAAACGGCGGAACTTCGTGCAAACTATTTAGCCGGGAATTTTGGTTACGGGCATGCTAAAACTGCATTGTTTGAATTATTGCTCGAGCGTTTCCGCAATGAACGCGAAGCCTACAATAACTACATGAGCGATCATGCTCTGTTGGATGCAGAATTGAAAAAGGGCGAAGACAAAGCACGTGCTATTGCTACTCCTGTGCTGGAGCGCGTGCGTGAGGTGTTGGGATTTTAACCGACGTTTTTACATCAGAAATAGTTTGCCCTCAAGATCAGCGATCTTGAGGGCTTTTTTGATCACGCGAACTTTCAGGTCGATTTGCGGGAATTGATGGGTTGTTAAAAAGTATTTCTTAACCCTAAAAATGATAGTCATTTGCTTCGGAATTACCACCTTTGGATAACCGAAAGCCAATGCAAGCAATGAATTTCAATTATCTGTTTTCCGGAATTTTACTTTCAGTTTTCACCTTCTCTTGTTCGTCAAACGAGACATCCGATAAAAACAGAAAGAGCGAAAATCGGGATAGTATTATCGTTAGAAATGATTTTCAAAAATACTTCGATAGTTGTGCAGTTGACGGGGTTGTTGTGATCTATGATAACAACAATCAAACATGGATTGTGTCTGATACGGTTAACACAAAGAAAGAAACACTTCCGGCATCCACATTCAAAATCATTAATCTGCTTATAGCTTTAGAGACAAATACAATTAAGGACGAGAACGAAGTTGTTCAATGGGTTGGATCAACCGATACCGTAAAATACGGATACCGGCCAGAAATTTATCACGATATGCCCGTGAAAGAAGCTTTTGAAGTTTCGGCAGGATGGGTGTTTATTGAGCTGGCTAAAAAAATCGGCCGCGAAAATTACCTGAAGTATTTGTCGTTGTGTAATTATGGTAATCTGAATCTTACACAGCCGGATGCCGACTTTTGGAATTTCGGCAGCTTTGCGATTTCACCGCAAAATCAGGT
>CALRTD020000507.1:0-3412 GCA_943371015.1 Synechococcus sp. UW140
AGTTGAGACCCTGCATTGCCAAACAACAACTTTGCTCATCTTTGCAGTATGTCTGTTCCTGAATTCAAATTAGTAAACGCCCAATCATCAGATGCGGCTCTGATTGCCGAGCTGGCCGCTAAAATCTGGCAGCAGCATTATCCTGCCATTATTGGTCAAAAACAAGTTGACTACATGCTTCATTTGCTTTATTCTGAAGAAGCATTACGCAAGCAAATGGGCGAGGGGCAAGCGTTTTTTATTATTGAAATAGGAAGTGCGGCAGCGGGCTACCTATCGGTGAGCAACAAAGGCGAGGGAAATTACTTTCTGCACAAATTTTATATTGATCAGGAGCATCAGGCAAAAGGATTGGGCAAAGCTGTTTTTGCTGAAACTACGAGGCTTTTCTCAGATCTGCAGAAATGGACCTTAACCGTTAACAGAAAAAATTACAAGTCCATTAACTTCTATTTCAGAAATGGTTTTGTAATTGACTCTGTTGCCGATTTTGATATTGGAAACGGGTACTTTATGGAAGATTTTGTAATGGTTTGGAACAGAGCAGACTGACATACATCAGCGTTGTTTGTTTTTGATTACAGAGCAGTTGACTGGCATCTGCCACGCTATTTTATCAACAGATGCTGAATGATTTTGGTGAATATTTATACTTTCATTGTGACCAGTGTTTCCCCATTTCTTCAATTCGCTGAATTATCCGGCAAAAAATCCTCAGAACAGAGGATATACAAACCAATATAATTCAGGACAATTGACAAGTTGTGTTGTTTCAACTTTGTGGAAACCAAAACAAACAACAATGTCAATGAAAAACCCTGTGATCTACTTGATCTCAAAAACCGTAAACGGAACAAAACAACACTACCTCTATGTAAGTGCACTGTTCACACAATCAGGATACGAAGTTGTGTCTTACGAAGTACCCACTGACGATGGAACAAATCCGGTAAATGTTACGCTCAATGTTCAGCAGTCGGGCGTTCCACTCCGGCAGGCATCCGTAATTAATCAGCAAATTCCTGTAACTACAATCAACCTCACCACTCAGCGCGAATTTGTTGTAACCATCAAAAAAGGATCAGAAATGCTCGCCACATCTACTTACACAGTTATCGTTGTAAGTCAGGATGACGAAGAAGAAGTACGTCCGCTGTTCGTACAAACTGTGTAACAAACAATACCTGAAACCTCATTGTATGCAGGAATATCGGTGCCGGATTCCTGCATACTTTTATTCACCACTAATAGCTATTATGTTGAAAGCAACTTGTCTGATCCTGTCACTTTTTTTGTCTTTTGTAGCGTTTGAAAATTGCAGCAATTCAGACAAGAAACGCGGTACTGTTAATGGAAAAGAAACAAATCTTGATTCTGCCGGAATTGTAAAACTGCTCGACAGTGCTTATGCTGCACGGGATCAAAAGCCCGAAATCAGGCTCAGGTACATTAACAAAGCACTGGAACAATCGCGCAATTCAGGCTACAAATTGTTGGAAGCCGATGCTTTATCAAAATTAGGGAAAGTGTACAGTGAAGCTGGCCGAAATTTAGATTCGGCAGTATTTTACTATAGAAAAGCGATGCACATTGACGATACCGAAAAATATAAGCATGGTATGGCGAGAGATAGATATAATCTTTCAATTGCCTATAAAAACAAAGGGAAATACGACTCTTCAATAGTGCTAGCCAATGAAGCGGCCGAAATTTGGAAAACTGTACCCGGAAAAGAAAGTGATTTGAGCAGAGCCTTACTGGCAGCAGCCAATACAATGCGCCGGAAAGGATTATATGACAAGGCGCTCGAAAATATTTATACGGCAATTGATGTAGCTCAAAAATCTAATAATGTTAGATTACATTCCGATGCAACTGAAGCTGCCGGACAAGTGTATGCCGAACAAAAACAGTATGATAATGCATTAATTGAGTATAGAAAAGGTTTGGAAATAAATATAAAGAACAACTTCCAATTAGATATTGGTAAAAGCTACAACAATATTGCTTCAATTAATATTTATAAAGGTGAATTAGACACTGCCTTGAAAAATTTAAACAAGGCAATGGCTATTTATGAAGAAGTACAGGCTGAACCTAAAATTGCAGGTACTGGAGTTAATCTCTCGATTTATCATCAAATGAAAGGTGAGTATGACTTGGCCGAAAAGTGGAATGAAAAATCAATGCAACTATATACAAGAATAGGAAGTGCCGAAGGCATTGCCAGTACTTACTTCATTAAGGGAAGCATTGAGTTAAAAAGAAACAATCAATCAAAAGCGATTGAATACTTTTTAAAATGCGACTCGATTGCAACTTCAATCGGAAATATCGGTACACAAATAGAAGCAGCATTAATGATTTCTAACCTCTATGCTGATACTAAAGATTATCTGAAGGCTTATGAATATATAAATAAGGGAAGCATTATTCGCGATTCAATAGATACACGGGTACAGAAAGCGAATGAAATCATAATCAATTATAAAGAAGAGCAAAACAAACGAATTTTACTCGAAAAAGAACGCGACCAGCAGAAAGCACAAATCGAAAAGGTTTATCTGCTTATCATCGCTCTGGCCGTTATTATCATTCTTCTTTTAGTATTGATTCTCCTGCAGTTGCGAACACGCAGAGCCGAAAAACGCAACATCGAAAATAAAGTACGAATCGAAGAAATGCTTCGTAATCAGGAACAGCTTACGTTTAAAACAATGCTTGAAACGCAAAGCAAAGAACGTAAACGCATTGCCCAGGATCTGCACGATAGTCTCGGCGTCAAGCTCTCGGCCGCAAAGTTGGTGTACAACCTCATGGAAAAGGAAAGCTCCGGTTTGCCTACAGGTGAATTTGAGCAACTGAAAAAAGCCAACCTCGTGCTCGACGAAGCCTGCGAAGAAATACGCCATGTGGCATCCAGCCTGCATTCGGGCGGACTCACCACTTTCGGGCTCGAAAAAGCAATTGAAGGACTTTGCGAAAAAATTGAAATCGCCGGAACCATCAAAGTCGAATTCCACACCGGCGGCGATATCAAACGGCTCGACAGCATTACCGAATTCAATATCTACCAGATTGTTCAGGAATTACTGGCCAATGTACTCCGCCACTCTCAGGCAACAGAATTAACCGTTCAATTGCAGCGCCAGAACGGAACACTCAATCTTATTGTTGAAGACAATGGCGTTGGGTTCGATGTGGCAAAAGCTCAGGGGAGCGGCATCGGAATGAAAAGCCTGCACGAAAGAGCAAAAAACATCAATGCCACACTTACTATCGACTCCCGACCCGGACACGGAACAACTGTAACCCTCGATATTCCGGTACACTGAAACCTCTGCAAATTATGATAAACGTATTGTTAGCCGACGATCATCAGATCTTTCTTGATGGCCTGAATCTTATCCTT
>CALRTD020000508.1:0-3409 GCA_943371015.1 Synechococcus sp. UW140
AAGTGCAGCAATTCGCTTGTCGAGTTTATCCAGCTCAATATCAATGATACGGTGAATATCATCGCGATCAAGTGAATTGAAGAGAACTACATCATCAATACGATTCAGAAACTCGGGCGCAAAAGCTTTCTTCAGTGCATTTTCAATTACCCCTTTTGCATGATCGTCGGCCTGATCGTTCTTTGCTGCTGTTCCAAAACCAACACCCTGACCAAAATCCTTCAACTGGCGTGAGCCAATGTTAGAAGTCATGATAATAATGGTGTTTTTGAAATCAACTTTGCGGCCGAGGCTGTCTGTAAGCTGCCCGTCGTCGAGTGTTTGCAGCAACAGGTTGAATACATCCGGGTGTGCTTTTTCAATTTCATCAAGCAACACAACAGAGTAGGGCTTGCGGCGTACTTTTTCGGTAAGCTGTCCGCCTTCTTCGTAACCTACGTAGCCCGGAGGCGCTCCAACAAGACGAGATACAGCAAACTTCTCCATGTACTCACTCATGTCGATGCGGATCAGCGCATCTTCATTATCGAAGAGGTATTTGGCGAGGATTTTTGCCAACTGTGTTTTACCAACACCTGTAGGTCCAAGGAAAATAAACGAGCCAATCGGTTTGTTCGGATCTTTCAGACCTGCGCGGTTGCGCTGTATGGCTTTAACAACTTTCTTGATTGCTTCTTCCTGGCCAATAACTTTTCCGCGCAGTTGCTCAAACATCACAGCCAGTTTAGAGCTTTCGTTTTGTGAAACGCGCTGAACCGGAATGCCTGTCATCATCGAAACAACTTCGGCAACGTTATCTTCGTTTACCGTTTCACGCTGGCTCTTGCTGTCGTCTTCCCACTGCTTTTTGGCTGCTTCAAGTTGTTCGTTGAGCTGGCGTTCTTTATCACGCAGGCGTGCAGCTTCTTCGTAGCGCTGACTGCGAACAACCTGATTTTTTTCTTCTTTTATCTGTTCGATTTCACCTTCAATATCAAGAATCTTTTGCGGAACCTTAATATTGGTAATGTGCACGCGTGAACCTGATTCGTCGAGCGCATCAATAGCTTTATCGGGCAGGTGGCGATCAGTAATGTAGCGTGATGTAAGGGTTACACAGGCTTTAATAGCTTCTTCTGTGTAAATGACATTGTGGTGATCTTCGTATTTTGATTTGATGTTGTTCAGGATCTGAACCGTTTCTTCGATAGAAGTTGGTTCAACCATTACTTTCTGGAAACGACGCTCAAGAGCACCGTCTTTCTCAATATACTGGCGATATTCATCAAGTGTGGTTGCTCCGATGCATTGGATTTCGCCGCGGGCGAGAGCCGGTTTAAACATGTTTGATGCATCAAGCGATCCGCTTGCACCGCCGGCTCCAATAATGGTGTGAATTTCGTCGATAAACAAAATCACATCGGGCGATTTTTCCAGCTCGTTCATCACGGCTTTCATGCGTTCTTCAAACTGTCCGCGGTATTTTGTTCCGGCAACAAGTGCTGCAAGATCAAGTGCAACCACGCGTTTGTTGAACAGCACGCGTGAAACCTTTTTCTGAATGATGCGCAGAGCGAGGCCTTCGGCAATGGCCGATTTACCTACGCCGGGTTCACCAATAAGGATGGGGTTGTTTTTCTTGCGGCGGGAAAGGATTTGAGAAACACGCTCAATTTCTTTTTCGCGGCCAACAATCGGATCGAGTTTGCCTTCTTCGGCAGATTTGGTGAGATCGCGACCGAAGTTATCGAGCACCGGAGTTTTCGATTTCGAATCACTGATCTTTTTCTGACTGCTGCCAAAGGTGCTGTCGTCTTCTCCGTCGTCATCGCCGCCGGCGCTCGGGAAATCGGCACGGGGACCAGAAGATGAGTTTTCTTCTGAGGATCCCGGAACACCGTTTTCGAGTTCGTTTTTCACAGCATCGTAGTCGATGCCGAATTTGTGTAGGGCTTTTGTTGCCACGCTGTCTTCGTCTTTGAGGATGGAAAGCAACAAGTGCTCAGTACCAATTACACTGCTCTTGAAGATTTTGGCTTCAAGGTAGGTAATTTTGAGTGCGCGTTCGGCCTGTTTAACAAGCGGAATGTTGCTGAGGTTATTATTTGCTTTTCGGGCCACACCAGCGGTAAGCCCTTCAATTTCGCGGCGCAGTTCGGCCGGGTTAACACTAAGTGTTTTAAGCAGGCGCACTGCACTGCCTTCGCCTTCGCGAATAATGCCCAGCAGCAAATGCTCTGTGCCAATATAATCGTGTCCCAGCCGCAATGCTTCTTCGCGGCTGAAGGTGATTACATCTTTTACACGGGGTGAAAATTTTGCGTCCATACGTTTATGACATCAAAAGTTGAAAAGCGCGTAATACTTGTCGTTCCGGTTGATAAAGTTATGACTTTATCGCTGCAACTCATCAAATGTAACGACATTGATATGTACGCAAATCCGGTTCGTTTCGTTTTTATTACACAGCCTTTGTTGATAATTCAATTCATAACCGGAGGTTTTCGATTTGCTTCCGGTTCCATTCTCCATTACAAATAACATGCAATTTGTATTGTTCTGACAGAATAACCGAAAATTTAACCTCATTCGTATTTCCCGAAATCACTTTATAGCCACGTCTTGCCCTGAAAACGTATATTTTAATGGCTAAATTTTATGGAAAAAGAGCAGGGGTGACGTTCTGTCAGCAGGAAGCACTTTTTAGCCAATTTCATTCATCGTGAATAACACAAAATCACTGTGAATAGTATTGTTAAAATAACCTCATTATCAACAACTTAAAAACATAGCATTCAATTCATCTTCTGTTCATAACTAAAGCTAAAATGAACTCTGCAATTGGCGGATAATTGGTAATTTCGGACTCCTAAAAAACAGAAGTGAAAAAACTTGTTTTCAGATGCGCTGAAATGCAGGTAAATCACACGGCAACAATATTTTATGGCTGAAGGCGAAAAAATCATTCCGATCAACATTGAAGATGAAATGAAGACCGCGTACATCGACTATTCGATGTCCGTAATTGTATCGCGTGCGCTCCCCGATGTGCGTGATGGTCTGAAACCAGTTCACCGCCGCGTACTTTTTGGCATGCTCGAACTGGGCGTACTTTCAAATCGTCCGTATAAAAAATCGGCCCGTATTGTGGGTGAGGTGTTGGGTAAATATCACCCGCACGGCGACAGCTCGGTTTATGATACCATGGTGCGTATGGCGCAGCACTGGAGCTTGCGTTATCCGCTTGTTGACGGACAAGGTAACTTCGGTTCTGTTGACGGCGATCCTCCGGCGGCCATGCGTTATACAGAAGCCCGCCTTCGTAAAATTGCCGAAGAAGTAATTGCCGATATCGACAAAAACACAGTTGATTTCCGTCCCAACTTCGACGATTCGCTGGAAGAGCCAACCGTAATGCCTTCGCGCATTC
>CALRTD020000509.1:0-3401 GCA_943371015.1 Synechococcus sp. UW140
GTCAGACAGCCGGGATAACCAGCATAAGCATTGCAATCATCCGGTATAATAACACCGTCCATTACAACATTCGGAACGCCGTTTACACCGTAGTAAGATACACGGGGACCAACCCAGGTTTGGGTTTGTACGTTCATCGGGTCAACACCCGGCCAGTTGGTTTGATACTTAATACCTACAACTTTGTTAGATGTAAGGTTGGGTGCAAGAAGTGCGTTAAACGCAGGGTTTGCAGCAGCGCAGGGGCCGCATGAAGCCTGTGTGAACTCTTCGATCAGCACCACACGCTGCGACTGAGCGAATGCTGACGAAACAGCAAGGCCAGCAACTGCGGCAAGGAGTGTAATTTTTTTGTTCATGATTGAGATTTGTTGATGTGTTTTTATGCAAACTGAGGCTAAATTAATCAGTTTCTGCAAAGAAACAAAAACAATTTAGGCATTAACATTAATTCGTAAACACCCGAAAATCGAATAGAATTACACGCTAAATCAATGATAATCAGACACTAAATCGCATTTTACTACTCTGTGCAATTAAATTGTATTACAAGTGGTTGAATTTAATTCACATCCGGTATGCAACGTTTCATTTTCATTTCCGTACATTTGGTATTGCTCAACAAGTACAATTTTCAACGCAAGACAACAATGAAAAAAACTCTACTCCTTCTTGCCCTCGCAGCACTCGGTATTCCTGCTGCTGCACAAAGCCTCCGAATCGAAAATCTGGAAACCGGCGGAATTGTTACCAATGGTATGAACATCACATATTGGATTCCTGCTCTTAATGGCACAAACCCATGGCTTGATGTACGCCACTTTAATGTAAGCAATATTTCTAACGCTTCTAAAACTTACAAGGTGCGTAAAGCAAATATTGTGTTGGCTGATGCTGCGGCACAAACAACCTTCTGCACAGACATGAACTGCTACGGCCCCGGTCAGATGCTTTCATATAATGTGCCCCTGGCCAGCAATGCTTCTTTTGATCTTTCGCTTGATTACAACACCGGCACAATGACCGGAATCACCCGCGTAAGCTATACCGTTTATGACATTAACAATGTAAGTGATTCTATTATGCTTACACTTGAGTACAATGTTGTAAATGGCCCTGTAGGCATTGCCAACAATTCACTCATCAAGCCTTCAGTTTCTAACCCGCAGCCGAACCCGGCCAGCAGCATGTTTGCTATCAACTACAAGTTTGGCTCTACCACACCGGGCGATGCTAAACTGATTGTTTACAACATGCTGGGTGCTGCAGTTCTCGAAACCGAAATCACCAGCGTTGAAGGAACCGTTCGTTTGGATGTATCTACACTTCCGGCTGGTGTGTATTTCTGCACACTCACCAATAATGGTCGCCAGCTTGCAACAAAACGCCTTGCGGTAGCTCATTAATCATATTCAAGAATAAAAGCGAAAGGCTCTGCATTGTTGCAGAGCCTTTCGCTTTTTATATATGCAGATGAAATTTATTCTCCGCCAAACAACGTGCCTTTATTCATTTGCGGCAAGCGGTTAAGATGCTTGTAGGCTAACTCTGTAGCTTGCCGGCCTCGCGGTGTGCGTGTGAGGTAACCTTCCTGAATCAGGAACGGCTCATATACTTCTTCGATTGTGCCGGCTTCCTCGCCAACCGCGGTTGAAATAGTGGTGATGCCCACGGGGCCGCCTTTGAACTTATCGATAATGGCGCTCAAAATCCGGATGTCCATTTCGTCCAATCCGTTTTTGTCAACATTAAGCGCGTGCAGGCCGTAATGCGCGATTTCGAGATCAATTTCTCCGTTGCCTTTTATCTGTGCGAAATCACGTACGCGGCGTAAGAGTGCATTTGCAATACGTGGCGTTCCGCGACTGCGGCGGGCAATTTCGAAAGCGGCTTCTTCGGCAATAGGCACATTCAGAATGCCCGCGGAGCGCTCTACAATGCGCTTGAGCAGTTTGGAATCATAATAGCTCAAACGCGATGTAATGCCGAAGCGCGCGCGAAGCGGCGAGGTCAGCAAACCGGAGCGCGTTGTAGCTCCAACCAATGTAAACGGATTAAGGCTGATCTGCACCGTGCGCGCATTGGGACCGCTGTCGAGCATAATGTCAATGCGGTAATCTTCCATTGCCGAGTAGAGATACTCTTCTACTACCGGACTAAGGCGATGAATCTCATCAATAAAAAGTACATCAAATTGCTCAAGGTTGGTAAGCAGTCCGGCCAGATCGCCGGGCTTATCGAGCACCGGGCCAGAAGTAATTTTGATGTTTACTCCAAGCTCCTGAGCTACAATGTTAGCTAATGTGGTTTTACCCAAGCCCGGGGGGCCGTGCAGCAGCACATGATCCAGCGCCTCACCACGCTGCTTGGCCGCAGCTACAAATACTTTGAGATTGTCAACAACTGTATCCTGCCCTGAGAAATCAGAGAAGTCCTGCGGACGAAGCATCCGCTCCACTTCCTTCTCTGCAGGTGTCAGGCGTTCGCTCTCGGGATCTATGTTTGGGTTTATTGACATTTCTGTGCAAAAGTAACTGTTTTATAAATGCTGCTCTCTTTGAAACGGCTTCTTTATTTCCGCAATAAAATTCCCGATATCCACACACCGAAAACACAAAAGATATACGGTAAGCGGTTATCAGAAATTTGCATTGTACTCTTGGTTAGTTGAAATCAGGAAAGAAGATTGCTTCTCAGTATAAACAGTTCTTGCGTCAACACAGAAAAGATGCGAATGAAAACACCGCGGAGATCAGAAATAAAAAACACCAAACACAGAAAAGGAAAAACAAACAGTGTGTAAGAAATTTCTGCTCACAAAGGTTTATCACACAAGAGCAATACAAGGAATAACTAAAACGTCACCGCTCATCACCTGCTAAAGATAGTATGATCAACTATTCGTGTTTTCCACTGATTTCATCTTTACTGTAGCTGAATTCAATCAATTGTTGTCAATTAAAATCAATTGAAATCCGAATCACATCATCAACATCTAAACCATTTCCTGAAAAATAAAATCGCCATTCTTGGGTGTCAAGTTCATGGTTATCGATCTTATGAATCGTTAGTATATCCGTTCAATAACTCGAATAAACGGACGAATAACCGAAATCATCGATCAGATAAATAACCACGCCTACAAACAACAATTAATTGTAAACATTTAAAATGTTATTGCCGGATTTTTATTGTTAATTGTTGTAACATCGAAACTTATTCGCTCGTTTAGTCGCATTATATCAACTGAATGAAATATGAAAAACGCTACTCTGCTACTAAAACTATTTTTTATTATTCTGCTTTCGCATGTTATGCAACCAGCTCATGCACAGATAAAAATTGGCAATAATCCAAGCACAATCAATACGAACTCAATACTCGAACTGGAAAGCACGAAT
>CALRTD020000510.1:0-3388 GCA_943371015.1 Synechococcus sp. UW140
AAAGAGAACTATTATGAATAAGACAGTAGCTGAAAAAGGCTGGCTCGATTTGCCCCCTGATCCGACACTTTATTTGTTTGCAGAAATCGAGCGGCTGAAGAAAGAAAAGAAAATGGTGCTGCTGGCGCATTATTATCAGGATGCCGATATTCAGGATGCCGCCGATTTTATTGGCGATAGTTTAGGCCTTGCGCAGCAGGCTGCAAAAACTGATGCTGAAATCATTGTATTTGCGGGCGTACACTTCATGGCTGAAACAGCAAAGATCCTTAATCCGCACAAGAAAGTGTTGCTGCCCGATTTACGCGCAGGCTGTTCACTGGCCGATTCATGTCCGCCCGAAGCCTTTGCAGCATTCAAAGCACAGCATCCTGATCACATTGTGATTTCTTACATCAACTGCACTGCCGATATCAAAGCGCTGAGCGATATCATCTGCACATCAAGCAATGCCGAGCAGATTGTAAACAGTTTACCGCCGGAGCAAAAGATCATTTTTGCACCCGATCGTAACCTCGGCGGTTACCTGAACAAAAAAACCGGGCGCAACATGGTGCTCTGGAACGGAGCCTGCATGGTGCATGAAATCTTTTCGCTCGAAAAAATTGCACGGCTGAAACAGCAGCATCCTGAAGCTAAGTTCATTGCACATCCCGAGTGCGAAGCTGCTGTGCTTGAAATGGCTGATTTTATTGGCTCTACAACAGCGCTGCTCAATTTCACAAAGAAAGACAGTGCAACTTCGTACATCGTTGGAACCGAAACCGGTATCCTGCATCAGATGGAAAAAGCATCGCCTGAGAAAACATTTATTCCCGCTCCGCCAAACAACAGCTGTGCCTGCAATGATTGTCCGCACATGAAGCTCAACACACTCGAAAAGCTGTATGTGTGCATGCAGTATGAGCTTCCGGAAGTAACAATGACTCCCGAACTCATTGAAAAATCGGCAAAACCGATTAACCGGATGCTCGAACTTTCGGCTCAGTTTGGGTTATAAAGCCTTTCCCAGACAAGCAAGAGCTGAGTAAAAGTTGGGCGAAGCTGTTAAAAAGTCGAGCAAAATGCTTTTACAAGTCGAGCGAAGTCGAGCGGAGTCGAGACTATTAACATTTCACCTGTGGATAACCGCTCGTAACGTGTGCATAACCTGCACTGTTGCAGCGGTTATCTTTGTTAAATGCGTATTTCATTTTCTGCAGTTGTTCCTGCTGCCCTGTTTTCTGTTTTCCTGTTTTCTGCCATGCAATCTGAACCCGGAAAAGATCCGGTGCGAATGAAATATGCAGAAACCATCACAGCAGCCGATTTAAAGAAGCATCTCGACGTATTGGCATCCGATGCCTACGAAGGGAGAGAAACGGCCAGGAAGGGCCAGAAAATGGCTGCAGAGTACATCCGAAGTTGTTTCCGCAACATCGGAATTCCGGAATTGCCCGGCGGAGGATATTACCAGGATGTACCGCTTGAAGAACTTATTCCCGGAAACGGAACGGTAATTGCCGGAGCTGCAACGTTTTCGTTCGACAAAGACTTTTTTTATACCTCAGGAATCGACGATCAGGACATAAACGCTGAAGAATTAGTGTTTGCCGGTTACGGAATCTCAGCTAAAAACTGGAACGATTACGGAAAACTCAACCTGAGCGGAAAGTTTGTAATGATTCTGGCCGATGAACCTGTTGATGCTTCCGGAAAATCGCGCATTACAGGAACAGCAGAGAAATCAGACTGGACAACGCAGCGCAGAATGAAGATCAATGCAGTGCGCGAACGCGGTGCAAAAGCCTTGTTTATTGTTGTTCCTGATTTCGAAAAGCGTAAAGCCGATATGCACCATGCTATTGAAACAACAACGCTAATGCTCAAAGGCGAAAAATCGGAAGCCAGAATGCCGGTTCTTTACATAAGCCCTGAAATGGCTAATGCATTGGCCGGAAACAGAAAGAAAACAATTCAGCAAACCCGGCAGCGCATAAATGCAAAAAAGAAAACTGTTTCGTTTACTGCAAAAAATCAATTTTCATTAAGTATAAAACGTGAACGCCGGCAAATTGCAACTGAGAATGTACTCGGATATTTAGAAGGCTCAGATCTTAAAAATGAAATTATTGTGATTACTGCACACTATGACCATATCGGTATGGAAGGTGATGTAGTTTTTAACGGTGCCGACGACGACGGAAGCGGAACAGTTGCCGTAATTGAACTTGCTGAAGCATTCATGAAAGCTAAAAAAGAAGGAAACGGTCCGCGCCGGAGTATTTTGTTTATGACTGTTTCGGGCGAAGAAAAGGGTTTGCTCGGCTCACAGTGGTACAGTGAGAATCCAGTGTTTCCGCTGAAACAAACCATCTGCAATCTGAATATTGATATGATTGGCAGAGTTGATCTGGATCATGAAAAGGATACAGCAGCTTATGTGTATGTAATTGGTTCTGATAAACTCAGTTCACAATTACGGACGGTAAGTGAAGCATCAAACACAACCTATTGCGGAATAAATCTCGATTACCGTTATGATGCTCCAAATGATCCTAATTTCTTTTACTATCGTTCAGATCATTACAACTTTGCGAAGAAAAATATTCCTGTTATTTTTTACTTTAACGGAACACATGCCGACTATCACAAAGAAACCGACGAAGTAAGCAAGATTAATTTTCCGCTTATGGAGCGCCGGGCACGATTAGTATTCTTCACTGCCTGGGAAATTGCAAACCGGGATGCCCGTATTGTTGTTGACAAAAAATAAGTACCATGAGCGATTTTGCCACACGTTTTCAGCAGGCTTCGGAAGCAAAAGTGTTTGATAAAGAACACCGGAGCAAACTGCAATTTAATATAGGTCAGTACAACAAAAAAGTTGTTCAGGGAAAACAACAATTTACCAATATTGAATTGGCAAAAACCCGTGCTGCAGGATTACGAAATAAAGTGATCGAAAATCTCGATAAGTATCTTATCGAATTTGAAGCCAATTTTATTAAACGCGGCGGAAAGATAATATGGGCGCAGGATGCAGCAGAAGCAGCACGAGAAATTGCTCAGGTACTTGTTAAAAATAATGTCACCTCAGTTATCAAATCGAAGTCGATGGTAACTGAAGAAATTGGCTTAAACGAACACCTGAAAAAAGAAGGAATAGAGTCGCTCGAAACAGATCTTGGTGAATATATTCAGCAAATAGACAACGAAGCACCGTACCACATTGTTACCCCGGCCATGCACAAATCAAAAGAGGATGTGGCCAAACTCTTTCATGAAAAACTAGGCACAGCTCCGGATATGACGCCGCAGCAAGTTATGGCTTGGGTACGTGAACATTTGCGAGATAAATACATAAATGCAGGAGCCGGAATTACCGGTGCAAATTTTCTGATTGCCG
>CALRTD020000511.1:0-3380 GCA_943371015.1 Synechococcus sp. UW140
TGACGCGTGAATTCTCTATGAAATTCGGTATCCAGGCTACCTATGCCCAGAAATCGGTTGACTGGAGCAAGCTCACCTTCGGCGACATGATTGATCCGCGTACCGGATTCGTTTACAGCACAAACGAAATTCCGAACGCCACAACCCGCTCTAATGTTGATATTTCGGCAGGTATGCTTGGCTACAGCCGCAGATACTTCTTTGGTTTTTCGGTACATCACATTACCGAACCCGATGAAGGATTTCTGGGCACAAGCAAACTCCCTATGAAATACACAGGTCACGCCGGCGCACTGATTCCGCTCGGAGGCCGTTACAGCGAATCAAGCATTTCGCCAAACATCTTGTACCAAAGACAACAAGATTTCCAGCAACTTAACCTCGGTGTTTACTTTACTAAAGGTGCACTTGTTGGCGGTCTCTGGTACAGAAATCAAGATTCTTTCATTATTCTGCTCGGTTTTCAGCAGGATCTGTTTAAATTTGGCTACAGTTACGACGTAACGGTGTCGCGACTGACCAATGCAACTGCCGGTTCACACGAGATCTCATTCCAGATGCAGTTCGAGTGCAAACCCAAGAAGCGTAAATTCAGAACCGTTAGCTGCCCCTCGTTCTAACGGAAAAAGAACAAGGGGCAATACTATTACAAGGGAAACAACGTTATATAAATCGGAAACTACTAACAACACCGTTGAAAATGAAGAAAGCAGCGATGCCGTTCATTCTCCTCGCAGGAGTTGGAATGCTTACCTCATGTGAGAAAGAGCGTTCTAACATAACCGGATGGGAATACAACAATCCCGATAACGGCGGCTTTGAGGTCGTACCTTACGAAGAACAGGAAACCGGTCCCGGTCTCGTGTTTATCGAAGGTGGTACATTTACTATGGGACGCGCCGAGCAGGACGTTACCTACGACTGGAACAACGTGCCGCGCCGCGTAACCGTTTCATCTTTTTATATGGATGAAACCGAAGTACGTAACCTCGACTACCTCGAATACCTCTACTGGACCAGCCGTATTTATGGTCCGGATTACCCAGAGGTATATAAGCTTTCGCTTCCCGATACACTCGTATGGCGCGAAAAACTTGCTTATAACGAGCCTTACGTAAACTATTATCTGCGTCACCCCTCCTTCCGCGATTATCCGGTTGTAGGTGTTAACTGGCAGCAGGCCACCAATTTCGCGAGCTGGCGTTCTGACCGCGTGAATGAGTACATCCTCATTCGCGAAGGTATCCTCGACTGGGCTCCCGATCAGTTTGGTGATCAGGCATTCAACACCGACCACTACCTTGCCGGCGACCGCGCCAGCACACCGTATGTGGGTAACGTACTTGATGAACCTGTATCTCTGAACCCAACCGGTCCTGAGTACCGCCGTGTACGTATGGAAGATGGTATTCTTCTTCCGAAATACCGCCTGCCCACAGAAGCTGAATGGGAATTTGCCGCCTACGGTTTGATCGGAAATACAATCGTAGAACGTATCACCGACCGTCGCCTCTATCCCTGGAACGGACACGCTGTTCGTAATCCTGATGAAGAATATATTGGTCAGATGCTTGCCAACTACAAGCGCAGCAACGGTGACCAAATGGGTGCAGCCGGTGCGCTTAATGATGCCGCTGATATCACAGCTCCGGTTTACTCCTACTGGCCCAACGATTATGGTCTGTACAACATGGCCGCAAACGTTTCAGAATGGGTAATGGATGTTTACCGTCCGCTCTCCATCACCGATAACGACGACTTCCGTCCTTTCCGCGGTAACGTTTACGAAACTCAGCTGAAAGACACCACCGATCCGATTGACCAGCCCATGCTCGTTGAAGATTCGGTTCGCTATGATGCTGACGGTAACGTTGTAAGTATGCCCGGTATGATGCGCACACGTCAGGTTAATCTTACTTACAAAGAAGACAAGCTTGATCGCCGCCGCAACTACAAACAAGCCGACTACATTAACTACAAAGACGGCGACGGAACTTCATCACTTTATTATGCCGACCCGGCTTCTGTATCAGCCAACAAACTGATGTATGAATACGGTCAGTACTCACTCATCAACGACAAAGCCAGAGTGTACAAAGGCGGTTCGTGGAAAGACAGGGCTTACTGGATGGTTCCCGGCACGCGAAGATTCTTAGACCAGACGCAATCAACAGCCTTTATCGGTTTCAGATGTGCGATGGATCGTGTAGGAAGTCCGCGCGGCTTGGGTGGAAAATAAAAAAGCATAAATAACATTACGAATGCCTCAGGTTACTCTGTAACTTGGGGCATTCGTTTTATTATGCACACAAGTACCGAAACCTTATACGCGCACTTCCTGAGTGCCCCGAAAATCAGTACAGATACACGGACAATTGTGCCCGGCAGTATTTTCTTTGCACTGAAAGGAACAAACTTTAACGGAAATACCTTTGCCAGTAAAGCACTGGAACAGGGTGCCTCTTTTGCCGTAATTGATGAGCCAGGCTCAACAACAGATGAGCGTCTGCTTCCGGTTGCTGATGTACTTACCGCACTGCAAGATCTGGCTCGTTATCACCGCCGTGTATTGGCTGCAAAAGGATTGCGCGTGTTTGCACTTACCGGCAGCAATGGTAAAACAACAACCAAGGAATTGCTGGCACGGGTACTGGCTCAGAAATTTCGCACACACTACACACACGGAAATCTGAATAACCATATTGGTGTGCCGCTTACACTGCTACAGTTAACTGCCGAACACGAATTTGCAGTTATTGAAATGGGCGCCAATCACCAAGGTGAAATTGATTTGCTGTGCAGAATTGCTGAACCCGATTTTGGCTTGATTACCAATATTGGCTTAGCACATCTTGAAGGCTTTGGCGGACCAGAAGGCGTGCTGAAAGGCAAAACAGAAATGTTTCGATTTTTACATGCACGCAAAGGCAAAATTTTTCTGCTTGCCGACGAACCGCGCCTGAACAGCTATGCGCAAGAACCGGGCACCATTACTTATGGTACACGTGAAACAGCAGACATTACTGGCAAGTTGATTGCTGCTGATCCGATGCTGCAATTTGACTGGCAGAAAAAAGAGGATGCAAAAGTGTATAACGTGCAAACCCATTTGGCCGGAGCTTATAACTTACCCAATTTGCTTGCTGCAATTGCAGTAGGTTCGGCATTTGGAGTAAGCAGTGATGCGATAAACTCCGCACTTGAAAGCTACCAGCCCGACAACAACCGCTCACAACTTGTGCAGCGTGGTAATGTGCAACTGCTGCTGGATGCCTACAACGCCAACCCCTCGAGCATGAAAGCGGCACTCGAAAATTTTGCGGCACTCAACGGATCGCCAAAGACAGTGGTTATTGGCGATATGTTTGAGCTTGGTGATG
>CALRTD020000512.1:0-3369 GCA_943371015.1 Synechococcus sp. UW140
GCCGCGGCTGTTAAACACAAATACAGAAATGGCCCTGTGCAACAATCCTTTTTGGTGTGCTTCGAGCTTTTCCATCAATCCTGTCTGACGATCGTTTTCATCAACCAAGACCACAAATTCGTTGGTACTGTTCATTTTCCGGGCTGTGCCGATGAATTAATGATGGTCGTAAGTTTCTGCTTTTCGGCAGCAGTAAGTTGTTCTGATTGTTTCAGGTACGCCGAAATACGTTTGTAAAGATCGTAATCTGTTACCGATAAATTCTTCAATCCGTCGAGTAAAAACTTTTTATCGCCAGCGAGCTGTGTGTTGTAGCCCAAAAATGCCGGAGCTCCGCTTTGAACAGTAAAACGCAGATAACGCAATTCCATCGACTGCGGTTGTTTTGCAATGGCAGCTTCCAGTTTTTCTTTTCCAGAGTTAAATCTGGAAAGCTTGGTGTAGGGATTGTAAGAAAACTGCGCATGAATGGTTTCAGTGGCTCCAAGATAACCATAGTAGAGCGGATTTTTCTCGAGCGTATTTCCGCGTACACTACCAAGCATGGTGTTACAATCAGCCTCGCTTTTATTGGCATTCTCAAACTTGTTCCGGATTTGAAAAAGTGCCGGACCAAGAGTTTGCGCAAACGAAACCGTAGAAATAAGCAACAGAAATAAAATCCGGTACATCAGATCAGATTGAGGCTGTGACGAACATACGACTTAACAAAAAGCGCATATTTACGGCGGTTCGGAATACGCACGCGCTCATCAAGAATGTTGCGGGCCTCCATCGACTTTATTTTGCTGAACAAATTATAGTAATAGATGTAAGCAACATAAACACCAAATCTGGCTTTGCGCGAGAGTTTGAGAATACCCTCGTAACCATTTTTGAAATCAATTTCAATATCTTCTTCAACCCGGCGCTTGGTTTCTTTGTCCCAATGGCTGATATCAACACCCGGGAAATAGGTACGACCGAGGCCAACATAATCGGCTTTTAAGTCGCGCAGGAAATTGATTTTCTGAAATGCCGAACCCAGACGCATAGCATACCAGCGCAGTTCTTCATACTTTGCATTGTCGCCTTCTACAAAGACTTTGAGGCACATAAGCCCAACAACTTCGGCAGAGCCAAGAATATAGCGTTCGTATTCTTCCTGGGTGTATTCGCGTTTGCCAAGATCCATTTCCATGCTGAACAGAAATGCATCAATAAGTTCGCGATCGATGCCGAACTTATTGACAACTTCCTGAAAGCTCTGCAAAATTGGATTCAGGCTAATGCCTTTGTCAATTGCGGCATAGGTATCACGACGAAAATCGTCGAGCAATGCTTTTTTATCGTAATCGTGAAACGTATCTACAATTTCATCGGCAAAACGCACGAAGCCATATACTGCATATATCGGATCGCGAAATTCTTTAGCAAGAAATCGAATACCCAGCGAGAACGACGTGCTGTAGGCGCGCGTTACCTGCCGGCTGGTGCGGATGCAGACGTGGTCATACAACTTTTTCATGGGTTCGGGCTGTTTGTTCATGTGCAACAAGATCACTCACCACCAAGCCCGATATCAGCGAAGGCGGAACGCCCGGGCCGGGTACTGTGAGTTGTCCGGTATAATAGAGGTTAGAAATTTTATTGCTTTTAACTGATGGTTTCAGAAATGCAGTTTGGCGAAGTGTATTGGCCAGCCCGTAAGCATTACCACGGAACGAGTTGTAATCGCTCACAAACTCGCGATGTGCATAACTGCGCTTGTAAACAATGTGCGAACGGATATTATGCCCGGCCTGACGTTCGAGCCGATCCATAATCATGTTAAAATATTTCTCGCGCACAGCTTCCGTATCATCATCGAGACCGGGAGCTACGGGAATAAGCAGAAAAATATTTTCGCAGCCTTCAGGAGCAACAGTTGAATCAGTTACAGAAGGTGCAGACGCATAGAACAACGGTTTGGAAGGCCAGCGCGGTTCGTCGTAAATTTCTACCGCATGCGCATCAAATGATTCATCGAAAAACAAATTATGATGCAAGAGATTATTAACACGACGATTTACACCGATATAATACAGCAAACAGGAAGGAGCCATACGGCGATCTTTCCAATACTGCTCGGTGTAACGACGTTCTTCCTTGGCTAGTAAATTTTGCTCAACGTGGTGATAATCGGCACCGGCAACAATTACATCAGCTTTCAGGATTTCGCCATTTTCGAGACGAACACCTGTAGCCTTACCGCCTGCTGTTATAATACGATGAACAGGAGCGTTGTATCTGAATTTAACACCAAGTTCTTCGGCTAATTTAACCATGCCTTCTACAATGCGGTGCATACCACCCGGAGGATACCAGGTGCCCAGAGCAATGTCAGCATAGTTCATCAGGCTGTAGAGCGCCGGTGTGCGTCGCGGTGTTTCCCCCAAGAACAACACCGGAAATTCCATCAATGACGTAATTTTCGGATGCTTGAAAAATTGCCTCACGTGCTTGTGCATGCTTTTAAACATATCAAGCTTAAAGAGGCTGGTGAGTATGCGTACATCGGCAAACTCACGAAGAGTAACGCTGGGTTTGTAAACAAACTCATTTATACCTACTTCGTATTTGTATCGGGCTTCCTCAAGAAATCGTTTGAGCGCATCAGCACTGCCGGGCTCAATTTTTTCAAGCTCTTTTCCAAGATCTGCTATGGTTGCTGGCACATCCAGCACATCACCATGACCATAAATTACACGATACGAAGGATCCAGACGAACCAAACTGTAGTAATCAGCAACCGATTTCCCGAAACGATTGAAATAGCTTTCAAATACATCCGGCATCCAATACCAGCTCGGCCCCATATCAAACACAAAGCCCGATTCAGTAAACTGCCGGGCACGACCGCCGGGCGTAGCGTTCTTTTCAATCACGGTTACATCAAACCCGTGACTGGCAAGACCACTCGCAGCAGACATGCCGGCAAAACCGGAGCCTATAACAATAGCTGTTTGTTTTTTCGACATAATTTATATTCCTGTCGGTAGTTTTTTGCTTAAAAATGCCCCTTACTCCCGCACGAAAACTTAAACAAGCCGAACTCCGAAAAGTTTTGGTTGTGTAAAAATGGTTTGCCGTTTAAAGCAGCAAACTACACCTACAATAACCCATATAAAAGCTATTTGTTTAAAAAAACAGCCGGTGTTTTTGGTCTCCGGCAGCATATAGCTTAACTACAGGCACTGTCAAAGCGCTGATCTTTTGTACCTTCGCGCTTTCTTTTACTCAAACTATGGCATTCGAACCGTTGCAGGCAATTTCACCCGTTGATGGCCGCTACCGCCGGCAAACCACACAACTGGCCGACTTTTTTTCTGAATCAGCGCTTATCCGTTA
>CALRTD020000513.1:0-3362 GCA_943371015.1 Synechococcus sp. UW140
GAAGCACGTATTGCCGAGCTGTTCAAAGCCAAAATTAGCGGTTCAAAAGAGGTAATTGTAAAGGCTGATGTGGACGAAATGATTGCCATAATGGGCAGTCCCGAATCGTTTACTGACGAAGAACAAGCCGGAAATACAGCAAGTGCATCCGCACAGCCCAATGCCGGTTCCAGCTCAAGAGGCTACAGCCGCCGCCGTCTGTTCCGCGATCCTGACGACCGCATTATTGGAGGTGTTTGTAGCGGACTCGGGCATTATTTCGATATCAACCAGGTTTGGATTCGCCTGGCATTTGCAATCAGCTTCTTTGTATTTGGTTCGGGTGCTTTGCTGTATTTCATATTAATGATCATCATGCCCAAAGCCGAAACCACTGCCGAAAAGCTGGAAATGCGCGGCGAGCCGGTTGACGTAAACAACATCAGCCGCAGCATTAAAGATGATTTCGAGAATTTCAAACGACGCATCGAGGACCTCGGCGAAGAAGCCAGCAACTGGGGCAAGCGGAACTTCGGTTCGGCCCGAAATAACAGCCGATACGAACGCCGGCACAACAGTGGTATTGAGCGCGTACTGGGTGGCATTTTTGAAGTTGCAGGGCGAATTTTTGCTTTCCTGCTGCTGGTGGCCGGTGTCGGAATTCTGATTGGTTTGCTGACCTCAACCTTTACCTTTCACCGCATCGGACCTGATGAACTTGGACACAGCTTCCGCAACGTCTTCAGCACCAATACCGACTTTGTTTTAGCCGTTGTTGCTTTCTTTCTGGTATTCGGTATCCCCACCATGATGCTGATTTATCATGCAATCAGAACGCTGTTTAACATTAAAGTAAAGACTAAGGTAATCAGCTATAGTGCCCTGTCATTGTGGATAATAGGTGTAGCCATTGGAATTTATTGCGGAATTGGTGTTGCTGATAATTTCAGAAACAGCGGTCACACCACAGAACGCTTCCAGATTACCAATTTGCCGATTGATACACTTGTTTTGAGTGTTGATATCGATAAGGATCTCGAAAGTGAATCCTACAACAACCGACGCAAAGGCTATAAAAGTCACGAACGCCGTTACTCCTATTTCACCATTACCACAGAAGGCATGAAGTTCGGCACTACCAACCTGAACATTTACCCATCAAAGTCAGGACAATTTGAATTGATCATTCACAAATACTCGGAAGGCAGCACGCGTGAAGAAGCCGAAATGCTGGCCCGTGAAATACGTTTTCAGATTGTACAGCAGGGCAACCGATTAATTATTCCGGGATCCTTTACCATTGGTCACGATCAAAAATGGCGGGCGCAGGAAATTGATCTCGAATTGTACGTTCCCGAAGGCAAAGTGGTGAATCTCGACGAAAGCACCCGTGAGATTATAGAAAACGTAGAAAACGAGCAGAACACGTACGACCCCAAAATGGCCGGCCGCCGCTGGAAAATGGGCAGAGACATGCTTAATTGTATTGACTGCGAAGGACTTGACACAAAGAATGCGCCCGGTGTTTCTCCTGTAAACATACAGCAGGACAGTTCAGAAATAAAGCGCCTGCAGCTTGAGCAGCAAATTGCACGCATGGCTGATAGTATGCGTAATGCAGCACAAAAAAAATAATTGCAGTTCAGTAACTTCTGCATGGGGCTGTTCGTCATACCTATAACAGCAGCCTCCCACGGTCTGGTTAGGTAAAAATGTAGGAGAATCTGTTTCGTGCATTATAGAACGCACCGGTTTCGCAGCCCGGTGCGTTCTTTTTTTTGACCTTTGCGGCAAATCTGACAATTATGAAAACCGAAAGCCGGGCCGCATTTTTGATTCGTCACCTGCACATGCAGCCGCATCCCGAAGGCGGATATTATGCAGAACATTTTCGTTCGCAGCAATTAGTAGAGCTTACCAATGGTTCGCCCCGAAGTGCAGTAACATCTATTTATTACCTCTTGCAGCGCAATGAAGTAAGCCGCTGGCATGTAGTTGATGCTGATGAAATCTGGCACTGGCACGAAGGCGATGAATTGGAACTCTGGTTAGCCAACCCTGAACTCACAGAGCTGAAGATTATCCGCCTTGCACAGCCCGGTCCTGATGCTCAGCCTTCGGCTGTAGTTCCTGCCGGATGGTATCAGGCTGTTCGCAGCCGGGGAACTTACACTTTATGCGGATGTACTGTGGCTCCGGCTTTTCAGTTCTCCGGCTTCCGTTTTCTGCTTGGCGATGAGCCCGAAAAACTAAAGACGCTGAACCCCGATGCCGCTGCCTTTTGTTAAGAAATTAAAAATTATTAAAAACAGGTGTAACGAAACACCAATTTTCGCGTCTTATACCTGAACATCCTCTCAAACCTTTGGTCAGGTCTGTTTCATTGAGAGGAATTTGTTTCATGCAATTGGTGTGCAGAAAAAGCCGGCTTTCGCAGCGCCGGCTTTTTCTTTTGCTTTAATCTGACAGATATTCGCTTCTGTACATTTTCGTTTTTTTCTGTTCCGCATTATCAGTCAAAAAGTGTATGTTTGCAACCGTAAAAAAACTCTTCAATCTACCTGTTTATGGCCAATCACGACGCACACCACGACGGACACGACCACGATCATGATCACACCGAAGGCAACCGCCAGTATTATCCCAAAGGATGGTGGATTCCGCTGGTGGCGCTTGTAATTTTTGCAATCGGCTTTGCCGGTTTAGGCGGATGGCTTTTCAGCCTTTCCGGAACCGACCGCTGGGGCAAACACACCGAAGATGAACACGGACATGGCGGACACAAAACCGAAATGGCTGCCGCACATGGCGATGAGCATCACGGCGATAAAAAGGAAGAAGCGAAAAGCGATTCTGTTGTAACCGACAGTAATATGGTAGTAACCAAACTGGCTGGCGGAGCTGAAGTAAGCGGTAAAGCAAACGGTATCGAATCGGCTTTGGTTGGCTTTATTACTGATGCAACCAAACCCGTTGACAAAAACACCTGGTTTTCTTTCGATCGTCTGGTGTTTGAATCTGGTAAAGCCAGTCTCGATTTGAATGATGCCGGCACAACAGCGCAGCTCGATAACATGGCGGCTATTTTGAAAGCCTTCCCGAATGTGGCGCTTAAAATTGGCGGTTATACAGATAACACCGGTAAAAAAGAAGACAACCAAAAGCTTTCTCAGCAGCGTGCAGAAACTGTAATGGCTGAAATTGCAAAGCGCGGCATCACAGCCGATCGTTTGTCTGCCGAAGGCTATGGCGACCAGTTCCCCAAAGCATCAAATGAAACCGAAGAAGGTCGCGCACAAAATCGTCGCATTGATGTGCGTGTAACAAAGAAATAAATCAACAAATAAGTAAAAAGAACCGCTCCTGCTTAATTGCAGGAGCGG
>CALRTD020000514.1:0-3333 GCA_943371015.1 Synechococcus sp. UW140
ACAGTTGAGGCAGGATGCGCGAGCAGGTAATCAGCAACTTTTTCGAGAAAGGCAGGCATACGTTTTGTTGCAAAGCTAATCGAATATAAGCGATCAGTTATATCTTTGCAGCGTTATAACCTCAATCAATGAAAAAGCATTTTTTACTCCTGCTGATTGGTGTCTGTATCACAGCAGTATTGCCCGCGCAGGGAACCAGAGACGGTGATTTTACAGTTAAGGCGTACAGAGGCAATCAAACCAATCAGCATACGGTTTATTCCATGTTCATTGGTAATGAACAGAACCTGCTGCATGAGGTCGGTTACCAGTATTTTATTGCCGATAAGTTTATGGGTGGTGTAAATATCGGATTCAGACCGGCGGTGTGGGACGGGAACTTTGCGAGTGTGAATTATGACATGATGCTGTTCACCCGAAAGTGGGAGAAAAACAAAGCACGCACCATTTCAAACGGCATGTTTTCTGTAGCTCCGATGTATATGGTCAGCGTTGATCAGGCCACACACGATCGTTATTTCGGACCGCATGTTCAGCTCGGCTGGAAATCATACATGCGCGGCGATACATTTACGGTAGCCATTGAACAAGGCGCGTACCGGTTTACCAAAATCTGGGCAGCCGAAATTGCCGCCGGATTGAGTTTTGCCAACACGAAATACATAAAACTAGAAACCATAAAACGCGGGCGTTTGCGCAGCTACCAAATGGGTTCCGTATTCCGCATTGTTGCCGATTTGGTGGTTTACCCGAAAGTAGCTATGGCCTACAACGCCAAAAGTCCCGGAGCGCCCGACCTCACTGATGCAAATGATGCTTTCCGCGCACGCTGGGGCTGGCGGGTGTTTGGCGAGTTGCGTTATGCAGGATTACACCGGCAGCACTTCGGATTTATGCTGCAGGCCGGCATTCTGCAACCCGCTTTTTATCAGGATTTGGATTATAAAGTAATGCCCCTGCTTTCAGCCGGACTATTTGCATCTTTCGGCGGTGAATCTGCAATGAAGTAATGGATAACAAACTCGCCTATCCCCAATTCCGACGCTACAAAACCGGCACATCCTGGTTTCGCATCGATGGGCCTGAGCACTACGAAGAAATCCGGAAAATGGGCAGCCGCTGGTTGGTTGACCGCTACGAAGCCAAGATTTTACCCGACCGGAATTGGATTTATGATTTGACGTTTGCGTATGAGGAGTTTGCGGAGGTGATTGGGGAGGGGGAGTACAATGAGATTTTACAAACCTTACAGTAGCTAACTTCTAATTCAGCGATAGCGTTCAGCATGTCGTAAAGGGGAATTTTTATTTCAATGTCCATAAACAAGTATTCTCCGTTTATTTACAAATTCTTTGAAATAAGGATTACGTATTGCCTTTTCCTCAATGAGATCTATTGGGCGGTTGAAAATATCTTGCAGCGAAAATTTTAGATCAAAGTAGTTGTCTGCGTACTTACTGATATCAATTGATTCAAAGTCAACAATAAAATCAACATCACTTTTGTCGTTCAATTCTTCAGTAACCACAGACCCAAAGGCATAAAGTGTCTTTACGTTGTGTAAAGCGCAAAGTTTTTTGATGTCTTCGGTGTATGTGTCTATATAACTCATCTTAATTATGAAATTTAAGCAGGCTAAAAGTGCTTTTTTTCTAAGTACGAACGTAATTCTCTGTCGTTGTCAAAATTCTTTGGAAGTTTAACAGCCCCCACAATTTTTTTAAGCTTTGGCGATAGTTGCTCTTCTCCGTTTTCCTTGGTAATCGTTTCTAAATAATTTCCGACGATTTCGGATAAACTTCGGCCAGTGTTTTTTGCGTAAGATTTCGCCCTTTCTATTATTGACTTTTCTATTGTCAATGTTAGCTTAATTGTCATGGGACGTATGTTTTATATTAGGATATGTAATTTAGTATTTGGACTCCAAATTAGTTTGGCTGTAACGGTTTGCAGTTAGCTAAATGGTGGGTTTTATCAATAATATTTATGCAGATAATCAGTGTTTAAATATCCGAAAATATCTTTGTAGAGCACGAAACATCACCTTTCAAAACTTGGCTTTTCATCATTGTTTAATTATTATTTAAAAGTCCGCCCTGAACAAACGTTCATGGGTCTCACCTTTACATCATGCTTCGTCTCGGCTAAGACGAAATGGAGTTAGAACCTCTCCCAGTCAGCGAAAGCTGGCAGGAGAGGCTACTCGATTATGCCTTCGTACATTTTATTTTGTAGTTATTTAAAATATCAATAAAATCCTTATCATTAAAGTAAAGATTCCAGTCATTATCTCTTTCAACAAATTCAACCTCAATTTCCTTGTTTGAAAGACTTCTTTTCAAATATTTGAGAGCCTTATTCTTTTCCCCTCTTAATGCGTATATACAGGAGAGATTGTAAGAACTTCCTCCAGATTCAATCGCCTTTTGGAACTTTTCAAAGGCTTGCTGATATAAGTCTTCTGCCTCTTTTCCTTCTTTGGTTTGGGCTAGATTTCCTAAATTTGTTCCCCAGTTGTAAAAGGCATCGTGGAGGTCAGGTTTTATCTCAATCGCCTTTTGGAACTTTTCAAAGGCTTGCTGATACAAATCTTCTGCCTCTTTTCCTTCTTTGGTTTTGGCTAAATTTCCTAAATCAGTTCCCCAGTTGTTAAAAGCATCGTGTTCGTCAGGTTTTATCTCAATCGCCTTTTGGAACTTTTCAAAGGCTTGCTGATACAAGTCTTCTGCCTCTTTTCCTTCTTTGGTTTGGGCTAGATTTCCTAAATTAGTTCCCCAGTTGAAAAAGGCTTCGTGTTTGTCAGGTTTTATCTCAATCGCCTTTTGGAACTTTTCAAAGGCTTGCTGATACAAATCTTCTGCCTCTTTTCCTTCTTTGGTTGTGGCTAAATTTCCTAAATTAATTCCCCAGTTGTTAAAATCATCGTGTTCGTCAGGTTTTATCTCAATCGCTTTTTGGAACTTTTCAAAGGCTTGCTGATACAAATCTTCTGCCTCTTTTCCTTCTTTGGTTTTGGCTAAATTTCCTAAATCAGTTCCCCAGTTGTTAAAGGCATGGTGTTTGTCAGGTTTTATCTCAATCGCCTTTTGGAACTTTTCAAATGCTTGCTGATACAAGTCTTCTGCCTCTTTTCCTTCTTTGGTTTGGGCTAGATTTCCTAATGTAGTTCCCCAGTTGTATAAGGCTTCGTGTTTGTCAGGTTTTATCTCAATCGCCTTTTGGAACTTTTCAAAGGCTTGCTGATACAAGTCTTCTGCCTCTTTTCCTTCTTTGGTTTGGGCTAGATTTCCTAAATTAGTTCCCCAGTTGAAAAAGGCTTCGTGTTTGTCAGGT
>CALRTD020000515.1:0-3332 GCA_943371015.1 Synechococcus sp. UW140
ACCCGAAACCAGCGACAGCGGTTTTGCAACTCCGCTCCAGCACGATAGTTCGGCGCAGGTGCAGTCGCAGGCACAATTATTAATCAATGCACTTGAAGTGTATTTCAGTGGCGAGAAAGAGTGGCTGAAAGGACTTGTAACCAATGCCCTTTACGATTCAGTTACTCAAAAACTGACCATTACCGTTTATCTCTCTGAAGCAATTAAACCTGTTGTAGGTTATCAGGAAGATGTACTGAAACAACCGTTCCGCACAGCTGAGCCTGTAGTTAAAGTACTGATGAATCAAACCGCTCCCGGTTATCCTGTATTGTTTCAGTTGCTTAACGGTAAAACATTATTCTCTGCAAATGTGCGTACCGAAGTAAAAGGAGTTCGCAATTTGCTTTTGCAAAGCGACGATTCGTTTATCAAGCCTGATAAACCATTTATGCCGTTCGGCAATCGTCCGCAATTTGGTTCAACATTTTACATCGGCAGCCCGGAAGTGATGAGTAAATCACTTGAGCGATTCAACATCAGCTTTGTGTGGCACGGCCGGCCTGATAATTTTGCGGATTATTACAATCATTATTATCCGGATAATTCCGAATACCGAAATAATGATTCATTCAAAGTACAGGCCGATCTGCTCATCGACCGCAACTGGCGCAATATTGCACTCAGCCTCGATTTATTTGCAGGCTCAATGTCAACAAGGCGTTTTAACTTTAGTAATACGCTTCCTTCTGTTGGTTTTGACATTGATACACGCAGCGTCAGCGAATTTACACCGCTTACACGCCGGGGCTTTCTTCGTCTCACACTCAAAGGTGCCGATTTTGGTCACAACGATTTTCAGTCGGCTTACGCACAACGTGCTATTTATCTTGTGGCCAATCCAACAACTACTGATAAGTCGATGCCGCGTGAACCTTACACACCGGTTATCAAATCTATTCAGGTTGATTATACTGCAAGCGATACACTACAGTTTTCTGTTTCAGCACCGGTCAATCAAACCGGAGTATTTTATCATGTAGAACCATTCGGAGTTGCACCGCAGCAGCGCAGCGGATCGGTTGCCGGCGTTCAGGCGATGCCGCTGTATGCACATGAAGGCAATTTGTTTATTGGTTTGCGAAATGTTGAGGTACCGCAGATGCTCACCCTGCTGTTTAAAGTTGCCGAAGGCAGCGCCGATCCTGATACACCGCTTGCTCCACTTTCGTTCAGTTATCTCGCCAATAACCGATGGGTAAAATTTTCGGCAGCGCAGATCATTGGCAATACAACCAATAATCTTTTGGATTCGGGAATCGTAACGCTTTCGCTGCCGCGGGCAATGACCACATCAAACACATTGCTTACCGAAGGTTTAGGTTGGATCCGTGTTTCTGCCGAACAAAATTCAGCATCCATTTGTGATCTGATTGATGTGAAGGCGCAAGTTGTTTCAGCAACATTCAGTAACCGCGACAACGATCCTTCGCATCTCAGTAAACCGCTTGCAGCAGTTACAGTAAAAGGAATGCTTACTGATGATGATGGCCTGCGTTCGGCGGAACAGCCGTATGCCTCATTTGGCGGACATCCCGAAGAAACTTCCGAAGCATTCCGCATCCGTGTCAGTGAGCGGTTGCGCCATAAGCAGCGGGCAATCACCATTTGGGATTATGAACATCTCGTACTCGAAGCTTTTCCGGAAGTATATCGTGCCAAAGCCATCAACCATGCGCGCATGGAAACGGCAACACTATCATCGCCGGCAGTTTATAACGAAACCGCTCCCGGCCATGCAGGTATGGTGCTTGTAGCTGATCTGCGTAACAAAAATGCAGTTAATCCGCTGCGCCCGCGTTTGCCGCTGCTCACACTCGAAAAAGTAAAAGCATTTCTTCAGGCCATTATGCCGCCGCTTGCAAAAGTGCATGTACGCAATCCATACTTCGAAGAGATACAACTTTCGTTTGATGTGAAATTCAAACCTGGTTTCGATATCAGCTATTACAGCAACCAGCTGCAAACCGATATACGCAACTATCTCGCACCCTGGCTTAGCGGGGCTGCTGAAATCAGCTTCGGCGGACGCATCCACAAATCGGCAGTAATTGATATGATTGATGAACTGCCGTATGTTGATTATGTGACCTGTTTCAAGATGAATCAGCTGCGCAGCGATCTCGCACTGCCCAACCTCAGTGATATTGAAACAGCAGAGCCGTCAAGAGCAGCATCAGTAATTACTTCGGCGCCACTGCATGTAATTACTGTGCTTGAAACAGAGAGTTGCGACTGTCCTGATAATGATGTTCAGAATCCGTTCCCGCAGCCCGGAACAGAAATGGGCGGATGCGGTGAAGACGACGAGCAGATTATAGACGGAGTTGGTTCAGACAGCATCAATAACGATTTCATTGTGGGACGTGCAGGCGGCGAAGGAGTCGGCTACTGGACCATTGAAGACAATTTTAACGTTCAATAATTATAACCCGCTTATACCATGGCTACCAACCGTAATGAATTGAAAGAGTATTTCCTGAATGGTAAAATTCCGAATCAGGAACAGTTTGCAGCACTCATTGATGAAACGCTGATCAAGACCGATGATAAACTAACCATCACACCGGTGATGGAAAACGGACAAATTTCACACACACGGGTTGGTGTGAATGATGCAGCACCTGATTCGCCGCTGAGTGTGAAAGCACAGAGCGGAGGTACAGCATTAACAATCAAATCAGCAGTTACTGATACGAATCACTGGCGGTTGATTGTGAACCAGACAGGACCGGGAATTTCTGCAACGGGACTCACCATTGCCCGTGATGAAACGAACGGCACTGTGCCGCGTTTGCATATTGATGAGCGTGGTTTTGTGGGTATCGGAACGCAAACACCTCAGAGCATTTTATCGGTAAGCAAATCAGTACTCAATGGTTCTGTGGCGGTGCGTATTCAAAATGCAGCTGCTGCTGGCAATGCATGGATGCTGAATCACACGCACAGTGATGATGCAACGCTCACCGATCGTTTTTCAATCAGTGAAATCGGATCAGCTGGAAATATTGCTGAGCATTTTACAATTTCTTCGGGCGGAAAAGTAGGCATCGGTACAGGCGTTCCGGATGTGAAGTTTACCGTTGCGGCAGCATCATCAACAACATCTGTACCGCTGGCACTCCAGCAAGGAACCGGTGTGATGATGCTCGGAAATGCTGATCAGAATCTTTCGTTCGATAATAAAGCCGTGCAAGTTCGCACCAGCAACGACGGAAATATTACAGTCGGCAAACTTGATCTTCAGCCACTGGGCGGAGAAATTGAAATACATACCGGAGCAACAACCGAGC
>CALRTD020000516.1:0-3318 GCA_943371015.1 Synechococcus sp. UW140
GCCCTCAAATTCAGCATCAAACAGCACACCGGCCAATGTGCCGCCCGCATTGAGCAAACTGTGCATTTTTTGCACATAAGCAGCACGCAGCGCGGGGTTGAGCGCACAGAAGAATGTTTGTTCCAGAATTACATCGTAGCGCTCGGTATGCGCAAAAAAATCGCCGCAGATGACGTGTGCTGCGGGAAATTCCGGAACGCGGCGGCGAAACGATTCTACTGCTTCGGGAGCAATGTCGAGCACAAAGACATGGGTAAAACTATGCTTGTGCAGGAATTCGGCTTCCCAGGCATTGCCTGCACCGGGAATCAGGATGCGCATATCACGATTGGGCAGACTTAGTGCAAACTCTGCTAACGGCTCCGAAGGAGCGCCAAGATCCCAGCCGGTTTGTCCGGCCTGCCAGCGTGCGTTCCAGTAGTCTGTGCCTAATTCCATGGCGCAAAAATAGTGATTATCTGGCATTTACCATTGCTACCATCCTGAAGCAAACAGGTTCATAGCGCCTTTTATTCCGCATTTAATGTATTGATTGTAGGCGGTTGCTGCCCGCACCCTGATCTGTTCTCCGGTTTCGTGGTTCATCCATCCGTCTATTGCGGCTTTCAGTGTATAGGCTTCCGGACCCATGAGGTTGGTTGTCCAGAGCAGCGGATAAGCATCGGCGGCTTTGAGCTGCGGTTTGAAGTAGGAGCGCGCCGCGCAGCAAAGCAGTATCGCTTCACGGCCTTTGTTGCCGGGGGCTGCGGCTACAGTGTCAACGTCAAATTCCATCAATCCGTTGTGACCAACATAGGCTACCAATTGCGCATTGTTGAGTTGCACAAGTTGGGAACTGCCATTTTTGAACGGAACAGTGAGCGTATCGTTGCTGCGGCCGGCAATGTTGTTGACGAAAGCAACGGTGCAGTCTTTAATGCGTGCCCCGCGCCAGGCATCGGCAACCAGTAGGGTTCCGTTGCGGCGGTGTCTCCACGCAGCACGTTCCAGAATATGGGTGCGCGGGTTTTTCCAGATCTTGAGTAATTCCCAATCGCTGCTGTTGGTGAAAAACGTGCGCACACCGTAACCACAGCCCCAGTACAAGTTATTGCCCGGATCATTGCCGTTGCCGATTTTTTTAGGCACCGGAACAATGCCCTGACTGTCGTTATCGCAAAGCGCAACGTGAACGTGTATAAGTTTTCGGTTTAATTTAACTGAATCTTCACGAACAGAAATGGCAGAAACTGATTTAGCCGGCCGATGAGCAGAATTGGTCTGAAACCCAAAGAGCAACAAGAGCGGAGCAATGAACAATAGTTTTTTTAATGGAAGAGAGCACATTGTAGTGTATTTTTGCACACTCTAAAATACACAATGCAACAGACTCAGAAGCTCCGCACCAATTCTATTGTTTACTTTTTACTATCGCTGTTGTTTCGCTTTTCGTACTTCGGCATTTTTTTGTTTGTGCGCGGACTTAGCGGTACGCAGCATGTTGTTTTGCATTTGTTGCTGGCGCTGGCGTCCCTGCTCATGGGCTTTATGGCGCTCCGTATCTTTAACCGTGCCAAAACCGGTGGCAGCAACGGAGGTTGTTTTTACCTGTTATTATTGCTGCTGAACATCGTTGGCGGTTTCGGTGCGGTGTTCTTTGCACTTGTTCACTTGTTTCATCAGCAAGGCTCCGACGGCGAAATTATGCTATGGATCTTCTGAAACGCCTGCTCAGTTTTATTCGCCCTGTTGTTGTTCGCACAGAAGAAGGCCGCATTACTCAGCAGCTGGAAGTGGTTTACGAGAACGGACGAAAAGTTCTGCATGCCGCAACAGTCAACTATTCATTTGGCGCACTGCACGATGTATTCAGGACTGCATTGAAACGGGCTGATGTGCAGACATTAAATCCTCGTCAGGTTCTTATTCTCGGTTTCGGAGGCGGAAGCATTGCCCGGATTTTGCACCATGAATTGCAGCTTGATGCAGCAATTACCGGTGTTGATGCTGATGAAATTGTGCTGCAGCTTGCCCGCGAAGAATTTGATGCCGGCAAAATCAGCAATCTGAAATTAATTACCGCTCAGGCGCAGGAATTTGTGCAACAAACACAATCCGGCTACGATTTAATTTGTGTTGATGTATTTGTTGAAGCTCAGGTTCCTGCCGAATGCCGTACAACCGATTTTATCAAACAACTTCATACTTTACTAAATAAAGACGGGAAGCTGATCTTTAATTTCATGCGTTTTTTACCCGACGAACATTTACCCCTGCAAACTTATTTTAGCGCATCGTTTAAATCGGTTGATGAAATGGTAATGCACCTTGGCGATGCCGATAATGTGGTTTGGATCTGTACGAAGTGATATATCTATATCCTCAGATCTGATGGTTTTTTGTGCCTGAAAGCTATTGATGTGTTGTGTAAGATATATTCGCAAGAAAATAAACCCTTATGCGAATTATTTATCTCTCAATTATTACAGCCGCGCTGGCGACTTCATGCTCTGGTGGCGGAAATGGTTCCTCTTCATTCGAATTTCCAACAGAGCAGACTTATGAAGAGAAGATACTCTCTATTGAAGAAGAAGAAAAGGCAAATCCAAAGCGCTTTCTTGATGCTTCAGGTTCTTATCGAGAAAATGTTCTTGGTACTAAAATGAGAATATTTGGCAATGTGACAAGCAGTGCTACCAAAGCAAATTTTAAGGACATTGTGATTAAAGTAACTTACTACTCAGCTACCGATACAGATCTTGGTTCTGATAATTATGTGTTGTATAAGTTTGTGAATGCCGGGCAAACAATTGGTTTTGAATGGAAGATTGACAAACCTGCGGGATGCAGCAAGTTGGGTTGGGAAGTTATTTCAGCCACACCGCTTTAATCAATCCGCATGCGGTACAGCATCCTGTTGGTCTCAGATTTCCTGTCGATATAGAGAAAATACGCATAATTATTTCGGATAATCATTTTAGTAATGAACGGCATATTGCTGATCTCCGAAACTTTTATCGGCTGTAATGTTTTTACATCAAGCCGATAAAGAGTCGATATGCCGTTGCTTACTGCTGTGGTGTAAAGAACTCCGGTAACATCATCGCGCCAAATAGTTTCACTCCAATCTTTCAGTGCAGATAATGATAAATTGACGGTATCTGCCACTGTACAACTATCCGTAAAACGTACCGCAAATTGATCGGTATAACGAAATACCCAAACAGCACTGTCGTTGATGAACAGCGGTGCTTTCAGAGGATGCAGGTATTGCTGATCTTGCTCGTCGGGCGGAATCTCACTGCGCAGTAAATCAATATTGTTTTTGATTACACTAAC
>CALRTD020000517.1:0-3313 GCA_943371015.1 Synechococcus sp. UW140
AGCCCAAAGTCCCGAAAGCCCAAAGGGCTAGAAAGCCCAAAGGGCTAGAAAGCCCAAAGCTAGGCAAAGTACTAAGCCCCCGAAAGCCCAAAGCTAGGCAAAGTACTAAGCCCCCGAAATCCCAAGCCCCCCCCACACAACGCAAAAAAGCCCCAAAAGCAATGAAAGCCATTTTATTCATTTGCATCCTATCCACATCTTTCCTCATAGCCATTGCATGCAATAATTCGGAAGCACAACTAACGGGCGTCTCATCAGCATACGGCATCCCCGATTCATTGGCCACAGACCCTAAACAACTATACTGTTGGTCCGGAGCCGATACAGTTACTGATGAAATCTGCACACGATTTAATGTGCCTGAAGGTTTTAAGAGAACGCAATCGAACCCCGGGTCATTTGGAATGTGGCTGCGGCATCTTCCGCTGCTGAGAAACGGAGTTCCGATAATGCTGCACAGCGGTGAACAAAAGCGAAACCAGAATGCTCATATCGCTGTGGTAAATATTGATGTCGGAAAAAATGATTTGCAGCAATGTGCGGATGCAGTAATGCGGCTTCGTGCGGAGTATTTGTTTTCCTGCAAACAATACAATGCTATTGCCTTCAACTACACCAGCGGCGATCGCTGTATTTATAAAGAGTGGTGTGAAGGCATACGTATCAACACAACTCGCGGGGGAAAACAAAAAACAGGAAAAAAGGCAGAGCTTTCTGATCACGAAGCGTTCAGAAGATATATGAACGATGTGTTTATGTATGCCGGAACACTTTCGCTGAGCAGAGAAATGAAACGGGTTCCCGCAGACTCAATGCGAATTGGCGATGTTTTTATTAAAGGCGGATCGCCCGGACACGCCTGCATTGTAGCCGATATGGCCGTAAATGAAAAAGGCGAAAAAGTATTTTTACTGCTGCAAAGTTATATGCCGGCGCAACAAATTCATGTACTTAAAAATCCGGATGCAGAGATGAGTGTGCCGTGGTATCCGCTCAATTTTGGAGACCAGCTTATTACTCCCGAATGGGAATTCTCACGATCAGAACTCATGCGTTTTTAATACAATCATGAATTTGATTGGCAATGGTTCTTTATTTTAGCAATAAATGTTTTCGGGCTACCAGCATGTTTATCAACCAATACAACCTTCTGTAAATGGAAGTTGTACAGATGTTGTTTACACGGAATTCAAGCCGGCAGCAGCACTCCGCGAACTCATTTTTTGCTATTGGGAACTTAAAACAAACCAGCCGCTCAGCAACGATTTTCAGTATCGTGTAGCTGCCGATGGGTGTACCGATCTGTTTTTTGAGCTGCAGCATCCGGATGAAATAATCATTTCCGGTTTTACACCCGCAGCTACAGTATTCAACACGGGGAAAAACTTTCATTATTTCGGAATTCGTTTTTTCCCCTCTGCGTTTACTCTGTTTTCGGGAATTCCGGCTTTATCGCTCAGTAATCGCTGCGAACGGCTTTCGGATGTTTACCCGCAACTGCATGAAGCGTTACAGAGCATTAACAACGAGTCAGTAACCAATTTGAGAGATGCTGCGAACCGTGTATTTCTGAAACTGGCAGAAACTAATCAAACTAATCCCGATTATCGTTTTTACAACGCGCTTGATCTTATACTCAGAAGTAATGGAAAGCTTGCCGTTGAAACTGAACTGAACACTGGTGTTTCCGGCCGGCAGCTCCGGCGAATGTTTTTACATCACGTAGGCGATACCCCCAAAACATTCAGCAAGTTAGTGCGGTTTCAGCATTTATTGCGCAGCAGCCAGTCGCTGAGCACACTTCGCCGCAGTAAACTGTATTTTGATTCGGGATACTTTGATCAGGCACATTTTATCCGCGAATTCAAAACATTTTACGGTCTGACACCAACGCAGGCTGCTGAGTAAATTGTCCGTTTTTTACAAGCATAAGGTGTAATGGGTGTTGCATTTTTGTGCCATGAGAAACAAACAGCAATGGATAGGTACAATGCTGCTGATCGTGGTTGTAAGTGCTTGTACATCAAAAACTGAAACTCAGTCACCACAAAAAACGGAAGCTAAAACGCAAAGCAAAAAACACATGAAACTTAACGCAGGCATCATTACCGAAAAACTGGCCGAAACCAAAGACTTTTATTGCAACAAGCTAGGGTTTGGAGTAACCTTTGAAAACGATTTTTACTTGTTGCTGCATACACCCGGACATACAGCCGAAATCAGCTTTCTGCTGCCCGATCATCCAACGCAGCAACCTGTTTTCAAGCAGGCTTTTGATGGCCGCGGAGTTTATCTGACCATTGAGCTTGATGATGTGGATCGTTTTTGCGAAAAGCTTATGAATATGGGCATTCAGCCCGCATTTCCGCTCAGAGATGAACCCTGGGGCGACCGCCATTTTGCGGTTACAGATCCCAACGGCGTAAATATTGATTTTGTTAAGTACTCGCCGCCGCAGCAATAATTTTCGACAATGCAAAACGGGCTGACATCTGGAATGTCAGCCCGTTTTGCTATACAGGTGTTAAAGCTGATTAAGCTTTACGCAGTGCAAGTTTGGGAAAACGGCGACCAGCAAGTTCAAAACCACCAAACAGGATAGCTCCGAAGAACAGGTTACCAAGCAAAGCCCAGCCGAGGAAAGGAAGCGCTGCAAAGTAGCACTGCATCAATCCCCAAAGGGTGTTTGAATACATTGCTGAGCCATACCAAACACCAAGGTTGGTGATTACGAAGAACAGCAATGCAGTAGCAACAGATGAATCAACAATGCGAGGTGCGTTTACGCGCTTCATCATCACAATACCCAAAACAGCGCAAAGTGCTGTGCTGATGTATTGCAACCAGGCTCCTTCGTAAAACCATACAAACTCTCCGGCTTGTGCATAAACTGTATTGTTGAGCACAACATCACTAAACCAAACGGCCATTACAGGAACAAGGATTGCCAGATAACGGTTGGTAAGATATGCGCCGCCAAACAACGCTATTGCACCAATAGCTGTGAAGTTAGGAGGATGCGGAAGAAGACGGGAGAGTGCGCCAAAAACAATGGCGAGGATGATAAAGAGTGTACGTTGTGAAAACACGTTTTCTGACTTTAGTTCAACTTTGAAGAACAAAAATAATGGTTTTGAGTTATCTGCGTTAATCGCAATGCGGCTTGTCGCGCTTTTTTATTCAGATGAAGTGCTGATAACTTACGTTTGTTGATGTTTGGGTGCTCATTATCCGTGGTTTATTCCACATTACCATTGCGAGAAAGGTACTCTGCTGAGAGCGGCATTGGAATATCGCTTGTCGTAGGTAACTT
>CALRTD020000518.1:0-3311 GCA_943371015.1 Synechococcus sp. UW140
GTATCACTGCTGTAGGAACAAACGAAAGCATTGCAGCCGTTTTTGAATCCGACTCTGCACTTGATGCACAGGGCAAGGCTGTGCTTCCCGGATTTATAGATGCGCACTCGCATTTTATTGGCTACGGACTTGGTTTGCAGGAATGCAACTTAGTGGGCACAACTTCTTATGCTGAAGTTGTAGAGAAAGTGAAACAATATTCGCGCACCAATCGCCGCGAGTGGATCATTGGCCGGGGCTGGGATCAGAACGACTGGGCAGTGAAAGAATGGCCCGACCGTGCTGAACTTGATTCGCTGTTTCCGCGCACACCTGTTTTGCTGCAGCGGATCGACGGGCATGCCGCGCTGGCCAATGGCGAAGCATTGCGCCGCGCACGAATCAGCGATACACTGAAAATTAACGGCGGCGAATTTCTGCATCGCGAAGACGGTAGCCTGAGCGGTGTGCTCATTGACAATGCCGATGAACTTGTGCAGCGCGTTATTCCTGCACCCAACGAAGAAGTGCTGCGCAATGCTGTACTCTCAGCACAAACCAATTGCTTTGAAGCCGGACTCACTTCGGTAACTGATGCCGGATTGCTCAAGTATCAGATTGATGCGGTTGACCAATTGCACAAATCGGGAACACTGAAAATTCGTGTATATGCTATGCTCAGCGACAGCACGCCGAACTACATTCACTATCTGGCAAACGGGCCTTATATGACCGACAGGCTGAGCGTTCGTTCGTTCAAGTTTTACGGCGACGGAGCACTAGGCTCGCGCGGCGCCTGCCTGCTCAGCGATTACAGCGATATGCCCGGCCACCGCGGCTTTCTGCTGAATACACAAAAACATTACGAAGAAAAATTCCGCAAAGTTGCCGCCAAAGGATTTCAGGTAAACACACACTGCATCGGCGATTCGGCAGCACGCATGACCTTGCGCCTGTATGCAAAACTGCTCAGCGATACACTCATTACAAAAGATAAAAAAGCACTTCGCTGGCGCATTGAACATGCTCAGGTGGTGCAGCCTGCAGACTACAAATGGTTTAAAGAATTTGAAATTATTCCGTCCATGCAGCCCACACATGCCACAAGCGATATGTACTGGGCCGCGCAGCGCTTGGGCGATGTGCGTGTGCGGTGGGCGTATGCTCTCAATGCGCTGCGTGAAAGCGCCGGCACAATTGCACTCGGCACCGACTTTCCGGTTGAACAGATTAATCCGTTCCTGACCCTGCACAGTGCTGTTGTACGCACCGACCTGAAAGGATTTCCGGCCGGAGGTTTTCAGAAAGAAAATGCACTGAGCCGCCGTAATGCATTGCTCGGCATGACCCGCTGGGCAGCTTATGCCGAGTTTGCCGAAAAACAAAAAGGAAGTATTGAAGCCGGCCGTTTTGCCGATTTCATTCTTCTCGACACCGACCCAATGACCTGCTCCGATGCACAACTTGCCGGTATTAAAGTACTGGCAACTTATGTACAGGGCGAAAAAGTTTATCAGCGCAAATGACCCGTTGCCTCACCCTGATATTGCTCCTGCTGCCGGCAATGCTGGCTGCACATTTCAATCCCGAAAAACTTAACCCGCAACGCCCGCCACAGGTGATGCGCCGCACATTTGCGTTCAGCTATGCAGGCGGACCGGTTGTATCCTTCTTTAAAAATGATACGCGGATGAGTGAAGCAGCCAGACCTTTGCCCGGACTTACCGGCATGTTTCGTTTGCATTTGTTACCATCTTCTTCTTTTCATGTACAGATAGGCATGGAAGTGATGACACAAGCCTGCAGCTTTAACACCTATTATTTTGCACCGGGATTTTCGGCGTTTTACGATAGTGCCTATGATTATACTCACCGGCTGCGTACACTCGAATTGTATGTGCCGATTATGTTTCGCGCCGGACTCACCAACAACGAAGCCAACGCCCGTGCTATTTTTTACCTGCTCGGCGGATATGCACCGAAAATTTTTATCGGAAGCACAACTGACGTTTCAAAACGAAATGGCGGCGGAATTTGGGGCGGTTCAACCCAACTTACTTTCGAAAACTGGTTTCTTGGCGAACAAACCGGAAATGTGTTGATGGCAGGATTTGGTCTCGACAAACGTATTAAAATGACTGAAAAGTTTATTTCGTTTGAAGTGCTTTATCGTTACAACCTTTCACGGTTTATTTACACCGGACGAATTGATACAAACGAGCTGCTGATCAAAAATTCTTGCATTACCATTCAAATTGGCTACCGGTTTGAAGGCGGAAAAGCAAGAAAAGGATACTAAGTATTTTTTTTCAACTCTTTCTTTCAGCGCTGAACAGTCAAAGTTTATAGCACACAACTTAGTTAGCCTTTATTAACTTGAAGTAATGAATTTGATTACCGCTAACTAAACGCACGGTATAACAGGCTAACGGAAAATCACCAATGTTAACGGTGTATTGCAGTTCATTGCCAGCATCAGTAATACTCCGATACAAACGACCTGTCTGATCAAAAATTTCAATTAACTGTATTCCCGCTTCGGCTCGGATTGTAAAATCAGAAGACGCCGGATTGGGAAAGAGCGAAACTACTGGAGTGCTGGCTTCACAATTTACACTTACAGGTGATGAAGTAGTTGATTGTCCGTTAAAATCAACCTGACGGATCCGGTAATAATAAATCCCGCTTGCCGCCGAAAGATCAGAGTAACTGTAGTTGCGTATGTCGCTGCTGTTTCCTGCACCCTGAATTCTGGTTACTGCGGTCCAGTTACCTAATGTACTGCTGCGTTCTATAATAAAGTATGAATTGTTTTGTTCAGTAGCAGTTGTCCAGTTTAACTCTACACCAACAGGTGAAATACAGTTGGCTCGAAAAGAAATAAGCTGAATGGGCAGCGGAGATGTACTGAACGTAAGAATACCTGAATTGTTAGTCCCCGAAGCAGCAGTTGCCGTAACAACCGATCCGCTGCTGTTGTCGCGCCCCGGCAAACCGTTTGTGGTGTTTACTGTTATGTTTGAGGCAGGTATAGCATTGTAAAAAATAATTGCCCCCTGCCCGCCGCCGCCGCCGCCGGCATGAGCATCACCGTTTCCAACATTACCGCCGTTTCCGCCATTGGCTGCAATGGCAAGCGGACAAGCCGAATTGATGCTCCATGTGTTTACTTGAAATAATATACTTCCTCCTGCTCCCCCGCCCCCGGCTCCATCATTACCTACATTGGCAGCAGTGGCTCCGTTTGATGTAATACTGATTGCGCTGGCACATGTAGTATTAGTAAGCAAACGATTGGCTTTCAGGAAAATAATTCCGCCTCCGCTGCCCCC
>CALRTD020000519.1:0-3311 GCA_943371015.1 Synechococcus sp. UW140
CCGTCAATCAATCAGAACCCGCAGCATTGCTATACAACACCCGGCACTTATGATGTAACCATCACTGTTTCATCTGGCCCGGGATGCAGTTCAACTTTAACTTATCCGGCATACATTACAGCTTACCCATCGCCGGTAGCTATAGGTACAGCTACACCGCCGGTTACTACAGTTGTAAATACTGATGTTGACTTTGCCGATATCTCAACCGGCAATCCGGTAACCTGGAGTTGGGATTTTGGTGATCCGAGTTCACTGAACGATACATCAAGTGCACCAACTGCAGAATGGACTTATCCGCAGGATGCCGGTTCAAGTTATACGGTTACACTTACTGTGTCTAACCAATATGGCTGCACCGATGATACCACACTTATTGTAACTGTTGCACCCGAGTTTACCTTCTTCATCCCGAACGCATTTACCCCCAACGGCGACGGCAAAAATGAAACATTCTTCGGTCAGGGCATTGGAATTGCCAAATACGAAATGTGGATTTTTGATCGCTGGGGAAATCTTATCTTCACGGCTACAGACATCAATGATGGTTGGGACGGAAAAGTACAGGGCGGAAGCGGTAAACTTTGCCAACAAGATGTTTATGTTTGGCGCGTCAACATTGTTGATGTTTACAACAAGAAGCATCAACTCATCGGACACGTCAGCTTAATCCGATAATCAGCAATCAATTAACCCGATAAAGAAAATACAGATGAAACGTTTTCTGATCACACTTCTGTTAATCACCGGAGCAGCAGGAATGCTTAATGCTCAATTTCACTACATTGAGAAAAGCGAAGCCGGTATTTTACTGGTTGATGGTTGGTACAATGCCGATCCTAAGGTGCTTCCTACCGACAGTAAAGATGTTATCGCACAAAAAATGTCGGCCGTGCACAAAGTGGGTACCTGGAAGCATTATTTTGAAACCGGCAAGCTTGCAGTGGAAGAGCATTACACCAGTGCCGGCATTCCCGAAGGCAACTGGAAACAGTGGCATCCCGACGGAAAGCTGAGTCAGGAAATCAACTATACCACTGGTAAAGCGGTGTTTTATCATGCCAACGGAGCAATGGCCGAATCAGGTTCAATGAAGGGCTTTATTCGTGTTGGTAAATGGCAGGGCTGGCATCAGAACGGTAAGTTGAATTTTACCGGCAATTATGATGCACAAGGCAACAAAGACGGTGAGTGGATTTTTTACGATGCAGAGGGCAACCTGATGGCGAAAGAAGTTTACAGCAAAGGGAAATTTGTTAGTTCAGGCAAATAACTCAAACCATAAATTAATGAAAGGGTGCAGCATAAAGTTGCACCCTTTTCATTTTCTTTGATGCGTATGCAGAAGAAAGAACGTTTTGAAAAAATCATAAGCTGGTTTGAGCAAAACATGCCAACCGCAGAAACCGAACTTCAGTACGGCAATCCGTTTGAATTGCTGGTGGCCGTAATACTCTCGGCGCAGTGTACCGATAAGCGGGTGAATTTGGTAACTCCCGCGCTCTTCAAACGGTTTCCGGATGCCGAAACACTTGCAGCGGCTTCGTCTGATGAAGTGTTTGCATACATCCGCAGTGTCAGTTACCCGAACAATAAGGCCAAGCATCTGGTGGGCATGGCCAATAGGCTGCTCAGCGATTTTGGAGGCACCGTGCCCGATACAGTTGAACAGTTGGTGAAACTACCCGGAGTAGGCCGCAAAACAGCAAACGTAATTGCCTCGGTGGTATATGAAAAGCCGGCAATGGCGGTTGATACGCATGTGTTCCGTGTTTCGGCGCGCCTGGGACTTACAACAGGGGCAAAAACTCCGCTGCAAACCGAGCAGCAGTTAGTAAAGCATATTCCTGAGAACCGGTTGGCGGTTGCACATCACTGGCTCATTCTGCATGGCCGTTATACCTGCATTGCCCGCACACCCAAATGCGAAAACTGTCCGTTTACGGATATGTGTGTCTGGTTTCAGAAGCAGCAGAAATCGGCAAATAAAGCAGCTCAAACACCGAAAACGAGTTCGAAAAGCGTTTCAAAGTCGGTAAAAGCAACAAAAAAAGCCCCCCGAAAGAAAAAATAACTGACTGATAATTAGGCTGTATTTGCGCTGAGAGCCGAAGAAAACAGATTTTTTTTTCAGAGCTGTTTGCAGAATTAAAAAAACGTCTATTTTTGCAGTCCCAACAACTACGGATCGGTAGTTCAGCTGGTTAGAATGCCGCCCTGTCACGGCGGAGGTCGCGGGTTCGAGTCCCGTCCGGTCCGCACAAAATCTCCCTTACTAATCGTAAGGGAGATTTTTGCTTTTAGGGCAAAACAAAAAACAGTAAGCGGGTTCGAGTCTCTCGTCACTGGTGACGAGATCCGCACAAAATCTCCCTTATTAATCGTAAGGGAGATTTTTGCTTTTAGGGCCAATCAAACAAAAAACAGTAAACGGGTTCGAGTCTCTCGTCACTGGTGACGAGATCCGCAAACAAATCCCTTCTGCTAATGCAGGAGGGATTTGTGCTTTTAGGGCAAAATCAACACTTAATTCTAAAGCATTGAAAGCATCGGGTATTTTGTACATTATTTTTGCATGATAAAAAACAACTTTTATGTATTAGAATAGTAATAAAAACAAACAGAAATGGAGCATTACGTTTATATTATTTACTCAGAATCGAGGGGCGTTTACTATAAGGGAGAGACAAGTAATCTTCAGAAAAGAATTGACGAGCATAATCAAGGACAAAGTACATATACCAGAAATAAAGGACCTTGGGTGTTATGTTATTATGAAACGCATAAAAACAGATCAGAAGCTTTAAAAAGAGAGAAGGCACTTAAGCGTTTAAATCATCGATCAATTGAGAAGCTAATTGGATCTCAGATCAAATAATTGATTTATAGTAGCGGGTTCGAGTCTCTCGTCACTAGTGACGAGATCCGCACAAAATCTCTCTTACTAACCGTAAGAGAGATTTTTGCTTTTAGGGGCAAATCGTAAAGGAAAATGTGGAATTATACACTTGTAAGCGTTGTTTAAATATCGATAGTTACTGAAATCGGATATTAATATTCAGGTAACAGTAATTATTCATCTTGGCATTTTAAACAGCGATGAAACCAACCCTTCGCATCGAAATACCAGAACCCTGCATTGTTCCGTGGAACAGCATGACAGAAGTGGCCAACGGAAAACGCCATTGCGGAAGCTGCGATAAAGTGCTTACTGATTTTACGCAGTGGAGCGATGAGCAACTCATTCATTATTTTACACGTAGCAAAGGAAAAATCTGCGGCCGTTTCAGTGGCGAACAATTGAACCGCAG
>CALRTD020000520.1:0-3299 GCA_943371015.1 Synechococcus sp. UW140
GCACCATAGTGAATAATCAGAAAATGGCCGGTACAGTCTTGTACCGGCCATTTTTGTATTTAATATTCAGAAGCGATTATTCTGATTTTACGATCCGCTGCTGATAATTTACACCTTCACTCGAGAGGCGAATCAGATATATGCCTGCAGGTAGTTGTGCCAGACTATTGCTTAATTGTGTTGATGCCTGTTCGCCCGTTGTGAATACCTGAGCTGCAATTCTTCCATCTGCTAACATCAGCTGAATATTCAGAACGGCTGTTGGATCAATGATGCGGCTGTCAATGAATACTGCTCCATTAGTGGGATTGGGATAGATGAACGTTTCAGAGATAGTTTCATCAGTTCCTTCGCTGTTCGTTGATGCTACACGAAAAGGGGTGGGCTCATCCGGATTGCCGCAGTTCGGTGTACCGATACATGGATTCTCTACACCATCCTGAAACGGATTGATCAATTCGCCAGTGCAATAACATTCGCTTTCTGGGAAGAATATGGTGGATACATTTATTGAAGAACCAAAGCAATTATTTGCACTTATTGTATATGTACCCATCCCAGGGAGTGCATTGGCGGCAAGCGAGATCATCGGTGGCGGTTGGTCAAATGACAATGTAAGTGTACTAACTTGTTGACCTGAAGGATTAGTAAGAAACCAGGGTGCAGTAACACTATACGTGAACGATTGGGCCTGAATCGGTACCAGATTATAAATCTGTCCACCGCTTTTGCACACGTAGAAATGTCCGCATCGTGAGTTGCGACGTAAAAAATCAAATTGAGCAACGGGAGGAATTCCCGTAAGTGGACTCACAAACCTTGATAAACTGGCTGAAATGCAACCATTAAAGTTTGCTGCCGCTACAATATTTCCGCTTTGCGGTACTGAATTGGTGTTAACGGTGACCGTATTGGTGGTACCTCCTGCTGTAATTGTCCAACCGGCTGGAAATTGCCAGCTATAGGAAGTAGCCCCGCAAATTGGATTTACTTTATAAGTATAGCTGCTGTTTGGACAAATGCGCAACAGAGGAAATTCAGTTTCTACTAATGATAATGTGGCATCAAATCGGGAAACAGGGATTGAAATATTTTTTACAAGAGTAGTGCACATGCCCATATATCTCACTCTGCATGATACTGCTCCTCCTGTAGATTGATCAGGAGTGAATGTAATCGAGTTGTTGCTTTGTGAAACAATTTGCCAGCCTGCAGGATACGTCCAATTATCAAAAGAATTCGCATAACCAAAGTTATTAACTGTATAGGTTACGCTAGATGGGCAGCATTTTTGGATTGTTACTGGACCGGTTAGATTTACCACGGAAGGTATTCCCTTTATTGTCATAAATTGAGTTAAATATTCTTGCTAAAACTGAGCCGCAGTGCTATTTGAAATCTTATACTTTATTCTAAGTTTTACAACTCCTTGCGCCGGATTAACTGAACCATCCCAAACTACCCAAAATTGAGTGGTTTTGGCTATGACGGGACTACTGCTTGAAGTTGTTACTCTGTTTGGAAGTCCCTGTGCTGTATAACCTGCTACATAACTTTTTAGCCCATTACTGCCGATGTTGGTTGCCTGCCATTCGTACTCAATATCTGTCCAGGTAGAAGGAATATCCTGTATTTGAGCATTAAACTCGTATTCACAGCCAGGTTCTACAAATGGAATAGTACCGCTGATAAGTACAACAGGATTTGCAATTAACAGATTTATCCAGAGGCTGAATAAAGCCATAAGAATGACTTTAGAAAAAATGGTTTTCATGATGTTCGTTTTTGTGATTAATTAATAAGTAATCATTGAAACATACAGTCTTCTCCCTGATATCCGGAATATCAGTTTGTATGATTCAGATACGGCAGCAAGTATTTATACTGGCTAATAAAACAGCCGGTATGCATTGTTGATTTTATACAAATTGCCTGTGGGGAAAGCTCAGTATTAATTCAACAGCACTCGCGCACCATATCGGGAAACATTCTGTATTTAATTATATTTCGAAATATTCTCCAATAAGAATGAGACAAATATATTACGTAAAAAAGGTGGATTGTAAGTTTAATAGTACTATTTAACAGAAGAAATGGATGCTTAGTATTTAAATATTATTATTAATTAATAGATCGTAGCTATCAAATCTGAAACAATGTACGATATAAAGAATTTTAATATTAAATTAAAAGTATGAGCGGTATTTTAAACATTGTCAATAAACAAAAAGGCGACCCAAACGGATCGCCTTTTGTTTTGTATTAATTAACTCTGCGGATTATTCGATTATCAAACGTTTTGTTTCAACGTTGTTACCGGTACGAACCTGAATGTTGTAAACACCGGCAGCAAAGCCTTCGGTGCCAACGGGAAGTGTCCATGCTCCGGCCAGTTCGCCGTAATTGCGTGAAGCAACAACGCGGCCGGTTACATCGGTAATGATTACTTGTACTTCCTGTGTCTGAGCAAGGTTCAGGGTAAGGAACGTATTTCCGTTGGTCGGGTTCGGGTACAGATTTACAACTGCATCCGGAGCATCGGGCGATTCGATACCAACACCGCCAACCGGTGTGCCGGTTACAAAGCCATTTGTTACAGCTTCGCTAACTGTGCTCAAAGAAGCATTGTTGATTTTACCGGTGTTGTCGAACAGCATACCAACAATGTGCATTTGGTTTACATCCCAGCCGGCAGGCAGCACATACGAATAGTTGAATGTGCGTACATCACCAATGGCAGGTGCTGTAGAGAAAGCATTGCTCAGACCATTGAAGCTCGGAGTGATTTCGCGGGCTACGTGGTTGTAGTTCATCATGCTGGCCGGAACCGGGTTGGGCAGAAGTTCAAACCCACCCATTACACCGTTGTTGCCGCCAGCGTATGCGTTAGATTGTGCCCACTGTGATGTGGTGCCGGTTACGCTGTCTTCGGTAAGTACCAGAGCTACTTTCCACGCTGTGGTTGCTGCTGCGGTAAAGGTGTAAGTTACAGAAACATCAAGCTGACGGCTTGTTGCGTTCCAGGTAGCACCATTAACAAGTACAGCATTACCGGGTGTAACAATTTGCTGCATGAAAGCAGGCTCAAGCTGCGAAGGATCGATTTCAGGATTACGGTCAACAAGTGCACTCGGGTAACCTGCAATCAGCGCTCCGATACCGGTATCATACACGGTATTTACCATTGGGTCTGCGTTGTGTACAGCAATACCGGCAAAGAAACCATGATAGTTTTCAGCCATGTAGTCCATAAACACAGCACCACGCGGGCACCACTGGCACCAGGTACCTGTACCTTC
>CALRTD020000521.1:0-3283 GCA_943371015.1 Synechococcus sp. UW140
AACCTTGTGCCCAACAAAGCAGCAGTTTTTGCAGATATGAAACGAGTGCTGAAACCCGGCGGGCATTTCAGTATTTCTGACGTAGTACTGCAAGGCGAGTTGCCGGATGTTGTTAAGAAAACAGCCGAACTTTATGCAGGATGTGTTTCAGGGGCAATTCAGAAAGACGAATACCTCGAGCTGATAGAGCAGGCCGGTTTCACAAACATTACCGTTCAGAAGGAAAAAACAATTGAAATTCCAGATGAAATTTTGCGCGAATACCTGAGCAACGAAGAAATCGAAGCCTTCCGCAAGTCGGGAACTGGTATTTACAGCATTACTGTTTTTGCGGTCAATGCGGCAACCTGTGCGCCGGGTTCCGGATGTTGCTGAACCATTTCAGAAGACGGTGCGTAAAAAGGGAAATTTTGTACCATAATTAGTACTTTGCCCCCGCAATGACCCACCGTTTTCTTTTTCCCCTGCTGCTGTTTTCCTGCAGTCTTTCTGCACAGGATTTCCCCGGATACTCAATATCTCCGTATGCCGGAATTGCCGGTCTGTCGTTTAATCCGGCCACTGCTGCTGATCATTCGTACAGTAAAGACATCCTGCTTTGCGGAGCAAGTCTTGAAGTTGGCAACAACTATGCTGGTTTCAGGCGTGCCGATATTGGTCAACCCAATTTTGGAATTGATGATGTAAAACTGCGTAACTGGAATACGCGCAAGGCTGCATTTGTACGGGCTACGGTACTTGGCCCGGGAGTAATGATCTCCAACGATAAAATAGGCTGGGGGATAGATCTGAAAGTTCGAAATTATGTGAATGTTGACGGTGTTGATCAGGAACTGGCCGAACTCATTGCATACGGTTTTGATAATCCCCCGCAGTTTAATCGTGATTATAATAACCGCCGCCTAAGTATAAATGCTGCTAGCTGGAGCGAAATCGGATTCACATACGCCGCTGTTTTGCGTTATGGTGCCGAGCATTATCTGAGTGCAGGTATTCGTCCGAAACTGCTTTTTGGTTTGGCTGCCGTTCATGTTGATCTCAGCGATGCTTCTTACAGTGTTCCGAGCGACAGCACCATTCAGCTTTATGCCGGACAGTTGCGTTTTATGCACAGTGATCAGCTGACGTTTAACTCAGCACTTCAGCCATCGTGGGGATTCCGCACCAGTCCGGGTTTGGGATTGGATGCCGGATTGATTTATGAATTTCGTCCGGATGCATTGCAAAAAAAGCCTGAAAATCGCCGTGAATGGCCGGGCTATCGGGAGCGGCCGTACTACAAGTATCGTATCGGATTGGCGGTGCAGGATGCCGGAATTATTCGTTTCCGCCGCGGCGAACTTTCTGATGAATATGCAGTAAGTGCCAATCTCTGGAATACAAACGGAGAACCGATTAACCCAACAGCCCCGAGTCCTGTTTACGGCACATTTGAGCTCAGAAACGGTGGTGCGGATGCCGGAGATGCAATGTGGATGCGGCTTCCGCTGGCCATCAACATGCACGGCGATTACCAGTTTGTGCCTAATGTGTACATGAGTGCAAATGTATTTTCAGCAGTATATCTGCGCGGCAGCCGCATGGCTCGCGTACACGAACTCACACGCATAAGCATAAGTGCGCGATACGAAACACCGTGGTTGGGCGTGTGGATGCCTGTTTCTTTCTCGAGACTGGGCGTTGCAGCAGTTGGTGGCGGAGTTCGCTTAGGGCCGCTTTCATTTGGCACAAACGATGTTCTTGGACTGATCTTCCCGAAAAAATACAATTACAGTGCCGACGGATATGTTGTGCTCAAACTTCCGCTCTTTCCGCTGCCGGGCGCAAAGAAACGGGCCGGAAAAACAAAATCCAGTTCAGGCAATGTTGATGATTGTCCCGATTAATTTTATCCGGAATACAACATCCGAAGTATTGCTGCCGTTTATTCCTTAACACCACAACCTCAGCAGCAATGAAACAACACTACGCTCACCAATACACTCCGACGTATGCGTTGTTTTGTTCTTTTCACAGCACTTCTGTTTTTTCTCCCTGTTTCGCTTTTAGCTGAAAGTGAAGGTTACACGCATGTTTTCAGTACAAAAAGCGGCAGTAACTCACTGCGTGTGCTTCGTTTGCGCAGTGATAATGTGTATGAATATTTAACATACACAAAGAAGAAAGCAACGCGCGATACCGGTTCGTGGGAAATGCGCGGCCGTAAATTAGAGTTAGTCAGTACGATGAAAAAGCACGGCCCTAATCCGCTGCTGCGCAAAACGCTTTTTGTTTCCGATAAGGGTTTATACGAAAAGCGAACAGACCTCTGGCTGAAGCGCAAGCCTAAAATGCCTTCGGCTGCCGGCGATGCAAAGCTTCAAAATAACTGGCTGCTGAATCCGCTTACCGGCACAACATTATATGGCAGCGGAGCTTCTGCTACTGCCGATAAGCCAGTTGCACTGAAGCGACAGGAAACTTCGGCAGCAGTTGCTTATGTACAGCCTGCGAATGCCGGAATCATTGCCAAACAATTTTACATCAACACCGCAGCCCGGTATGCATCAGGATATGATGATGTGCTGCGCGAAGCTTACTGCGGCCCCGATTGCTATTATCATGTAATTAATGACTCGTTGATAAAACCAACCATTGATACAGCTTCAGCCGAACTGTTTTCTGATTTTGAAACCGTAATTCACGAGTCGGTTCACAGCTACAACCGCGGAGGATATTTAATTGTGCCGGGTGTTTACATCAGTGTGCCGCGTACCAAAGCATACAAAACCAGTTTATTTACCCGTGTTGTGCCAGCCGATGCTTCGGAGCGAATTTTCAGGTACAAAACGTATGTTGATTCAACATCGAAAGTAAGTGCCAATGTTTCCGGTATTTATGGTTTGCTCGACGAGTATTCGGCCTATTTCAACGGTGTGCACTCCTGCCTCAATGGCGCTAAACAAGCACTGAAACAAGGCGATACTGCACTGGCGAGTTCATTTATTCAGCAGGCATCGGGAACTGCAACGGCGCATTATGAATTCAGGTTGTTTATTGCCTGGTATGTACATTATGCCAGCCTGTATGAAAAAGAAGCTTACACGGCAATGATGGGGAATACCAATCTCCGTGTAGTTTTCACGCTTCTTGATAATGAGTTCAGAACTACAATTGATGAACTGCAGAAAATTAGTTTACTGAAAGGTATTTCCGCTTGCGGCAATTTCGATACTTCCTACTATACAGCTTCACCAGCAGATTCATATTTATATACAAATCTTAAGAAAGAGGAAAAGTGGTT
>CALRTD020000522.1:0-3272 GCA_943371015.1 Synechococcus sp. UW140
TTGCTTTAAGCTTGTCGCTGATGCCCTCCGTGCTTATTTTGGTGGTATCCGCTTCGGGCGTTTCTTCTTCCTGCGCCAAAGCCGGGCATACGAAAAGCAGCGTAAACAGCGTTACGATGAACAGCCGGGCGTTGAAAAGTCGAACTGCGGGAAGCAGAGGGGTCAATGTTTGGCGGTATTTTTGTTAGATAAGCAATGAAATACGGCCCAAAACTAACGAAAAAGGCCATTTCAGCGTATGAAAACCATGCGAAGGATTGTTAAAAGCTCTTTTGTCCGCCTCATTACAGCCGCCGCAGTGCTGCTGCTGGCAGGTGCTTTCGCTGTGCAAAGCCAGCCAGAAGAAAAAAAGGTAAAGGTAGTTTGCATTGATCCCGGCCACGGCGGAAAAGATCCCGGCTGCCACGGCGACCATGCCAAAGAAAAAGATGTGGCACTTGCTGTAGCCTTGCAGCTCGGAAAATACATCAATGAACATTTTCCGGATGTGAAAGTGGTGTACACCCGCAAAACCGATGTATTTGTTGAACTCAACGAGCGTGCCGCAATAGCCAACCGCAACAATGCCGATTTGTTTATTTGCATACATTGCAACTCGGCCTGTGTGCGCGACAAGAAAACCAAGAAAGACATTTGCAACGAAACCGCCGAAGGTTCAGAAACCTATGTGATGGGGCTTCACAAAAACAACGGCAACCTTGAAGTAGCGAAACGCGAAAATGATGCGGCGTTGTTTGAAGACGATTACCAGAACAAATACAATATGAATATTGCTTCTGATGAGGCAATGATTATTCTGAGCACCTATCAGAACCTGTATCAGAAACAAAGCAACCGTTTTGCAGAGTTGTGTCAGGAGCAATTCAGCAAGCGTGCGGGACGAGTAAACAAAGGTGTAAAACAGGCCGGCTTTCTTGTACTTTGGAAAACCAGTATGCCTTCGGTACTTATTGAAACCGGATTTTTAACCAACCCGGCCGAAGAGCGTTTTCTGGCATCTGCAAAAGGACAAACCTACATGGCTTCCAGTATTTTCCGCGCGTTCAGAATTTGGAAAGATGAAGTGGAAGGTGTGAAAAAGCAATATGCAGATGCCGTTGAAGCCGAAAAACCGTATGTCGTTACTCCCGAAGATACAGCAGGGCTCCGCAAACCTGCCGATCATGTAACCAACCGCAATAATCCGGCTGCAACGAACAGTACTGTTACAAGTACACAACAAACAACACCGTCTAAAGACACTGCTGTTGTTAAACCTGCTTCTGCCGGAACAGGGAGTGTTGTTTACCGGGTGCAAATTCTTTCGTCAGACAAACAACTGCCGGCAGCAGCAGCGCAATTCAAAGGTGTTGCAGATACATGGGGGTATAAAGACAAAGGAGTTTGGAAATATACCGCCGGAACGTATGCTACGCAGGCCGAGGCCGTAAAGCGTCAGGGGGAATTGCGTTCAAAAGGTTTTACGGGGGCTTTTGTCGTAGCTTTTGATGAAAACGGCAACCGTATTACATTGGAAGAAGCGAAGAAGCGGGGGGGAGCGTAGCGTTTATTTCTCCTTCTGCTGATACTGATTCGCCCGCACATTTTTGGCAGCCAGTTCAACAGTTTCATTAATTCTTTTCAGCTTCGTTTCATCGCGTTTGGCATTCATAATCCATTCGAGAATACCGCGTTTTACGGAGCGCGGAAAAGCATCAAAGTAGCCTTTGGCAGTTTTATTTTTATTCAGTGCCGCTTCAAGTTCGGCAGGTAATTCAAGTGCTTCAACGTTGTCGAGTGCTGTCCAGGTGCCGGTTTTTTTGGCCAGTTCAATCATGGCTAAGCCAGCAGGAGCCATTTTGTTTTCGCTGAGCAAACGTTCTACTTTGGCTTTGTTGACCTTGCTCCAGTTGCTTTTCGGGTTACGCTTCGCGAAGTACTGATAATAACTTTGTGCATCGCGCTTATTGATTTTACTGTCGATCCAGCCAAAACAAATTGCTTCGTCAACGGCTTCGCTGTAGTAAACGCTCGGAACTCCGCTTTCTTTACGGTAAATAATAAGAAACAACGACTCTTCTTTGTCGTGATTTTTTGCCAGCCAATTTCTCCACTCCTCTGCCGACTTAAAGTGAATAGCAGCATAGCCCAGATGTTTTTCGGCAGTCATGATAATTTATTGTAAAATGCGATTGGTCGTCGTGAATAAACAGTTTAAATTAAGAATATGTTTTTACTGGTTCAACTTCTCTTCGGTTGGGGCTGATTGGCGCGGATATTTTTTGCGGCCAGCTCAACGGTTTCTGCAATTCGTTTCTGGCGTGTTTCCGGGCGTTTGGCATTCAAAATCCAATGCAGAATCAAGCGTTTCGCCGATTTGGGAAACGCATTAAAATGATCGCTGGCCTTTTTATTTTTCTTTAGTGCGGCAATAAAATCATCGGGCAATTCCAGCGAATCCACTTTGTCGAGTGCTGTCCATGTACCCGTTTGCTGAGCAAGCTCAATCATGGCTAAACCAGCCGGAGTAATTTTCCCGTCTTGCATCAAACGGGCTACGTTTTCTCTGTTTACTTTACTCCAATGACTTTTGGGTTTGCGCGGCGAAATGTACTGATAAAAGCTTTCGTGGTTGCGGGTCACTCTTTTTCCATCAATCCAGCCAAAACAAATCACCTCATCTACTACTTCATTCCAATACACACTTTTCACGTCCGAATCTTTTCGATAAATAATCAAAAAGATCGGGGTTGATTGAGCGTGGTTCTTCTCCAGCCATTTTCGTAATTCGGCTGCCGTTTTGAAATGGATGGCCGGATAACCGAGGTGTTGTTCTGCCGCCATTGCCGGTTAACTGGCGTACAGATTTCTGTACTTCTTCCGGGCATATTCCATGAAATAGCGGAATGAGAGCGATTCGCCTGTAACCCGCTCGCAGAGCTCGCTTGCCGTGTAGCGTTTGCCGTGGCGGTGAATGTTTTCGCGCAGCCAAATCAGCAGCTCGTTCAGTTCTCCGCGTTCAATTTTTGCTTCCAGATCTGCAATCTGATTTTCGGCTGCAGCATAAAACTGCGCGGCATAAAAACTGCCGATCGAGTAGGTGGGGAAATAGCCAAAACTTCCGTGCGACCAATGTACATCCTGCAAGCATCCTGCACCGGCATTCGGAACTTCGAGGCCAAGATACTCGCGGATGCGACCGTTCCAAAACTCAGGAACATCATGCACATTCAGACTGCCTTCAATAAGTGCCTTTTCGGTTTCAAAGCGCACCATGATGTGAAAATGGTAGG
>CALRTD020000523.1:0-3268 GCA_943371015.1 Synechococcus sp. UW140
ACCGGCTTAAAATTGTTCTTGTGTATGTGCTCGAAGCGCATCCGGTGGCACCGTGTATTTCGCCCTTTGCCGATTCGGTTTGGACTGGCGATGAAAACCGGAAAGCAAAAATTTTGTACCCGCAGCACCAAACCTATACCGATCGGGCAGAGATGGCGAAGCTGCTCATCAATACTTACAAACTCAATGTTACGGTTTTGCTTGATCGCCCCGATAACCGGTTCTTCAGCACGTTCGGGCCACTGCCCAACAACGGTGTGCTGGTTGGTAACGACAAGCGGGTTTTTGCGGTGTACAGAAATATGAGTCAGTCGTTTAGTGCCGTGCAATATGATCTTCCGCTTGTTGAAAGTCTTTCCGCAAACAGCAGTTGCAGCGAAAGCAGACTCAAAAAAGACAGTGCCGGCCAGCCTGTTTTATCGTTAGCGCCGGGCAGTGTACTGATTCAGATTTTAACTCGTGATGGTAAATTAGTTTGTTCGTTTTATCACCAATCAACCACCACCACCGAAGAAGAGCTTCGCAAGCGCGTTGCCAATAAGGCCGGTGATTACACACTCCGTGTAATTCAGCAAAACACTGTTTGTTTGATTACCCGATTTACTGTTTTGCAACAATGAAAAACCGTTTCTTTTTTCGCCAAACGGCGGTATGGATACTGCTGTTTTTTCTTTCTGCTGAAGCTGCCGCGCAAACAGTTCCGGCACTCATTCCGCTCAACAATGCCGGAAAATGGGGCTATGTAGATACCAATTTTAACATTCGCATACAGCCCGTTTATGCGCGCGCGTTTCCATTTGTGAATGGAAAAGCGCTTGTTGTTTACAACGATACGCTCCGGCAAATAGACACATCCGGAACCGAGTTGCAGTACTACAAAGGCCAACCCGGAGATGCGGCTTTTGGCACCGTTTCAGTGATGCACGATGGCCGGAAAGCATTGGTGAGCTTCGATGGAAACATCTTGCTTAAACCGCGCTACGTCGACTTGCTGGTGATTGATTACAACATGGTAGCCGTAGTCACTGCCGACAGCACCGCCGGAACCATCAGCTACACCGGCGATACACTGGAAGCTTTCCGCCGCATCGACATGGGCCTGTTCGATAAGCTGGTGGCCGTAAACAACAAACCCGAATGCACGTTCTGCCGCCTCAGCGAGTTTTCGGGCAACCGCGCACTGGCTTTCGGCGATACATTTTTTGGCTATACCGATAGCTCCGGCGCTGTAGTTATTCCTTACGTTTTTGTGCAAGCCGAACCGTTTTTGTTTGATCTGGCTTATGTTGTACACAATACCTCTACAAAGGCCGATGCCAATGTGCCCAAGAGCGGGTATGTAGATCGGTTGGGGCGGTTTTATTATACGGAGTGAGGGTTATTTATCGCTGGCGAAAAAATTCGATCTTGCGGCCAACATTGCATTTCATTAATCATCATATCCCCAAATCAATCGTTTGTCGATTTCAGTAATTCCGAGATTTTCATTTCGATTTATGCCTTTCAATCTTTCTGCAAAAGCATCTACTTCTTTTTTTGCCTCCAGTATAGCATGCTCAAGTGCTGTTTTTTCAACTTCAATAGAGGAATAAACTACAGGAGGCACAAAACCCTCTCGCAGAGGAGCATTTGCAAAGTCAAAGCAGATTTTACCTTGCTTTTGAACTATATGTGGATAAGGATGCCCTACAGAAAAATCAGCCGCATCTTCATTAAGTAAATCCTCCCAATCTGCAAGGTCGTCGAGTCCACAACAACACTGTGGAAAGTATATATCCTCTTCGTCAATTCTTAAGACATAACCTCCACTGTAAGCGCAAACCAAATCATCAACACCTTTCTTTTCATCCGTTTGCTGTCTTACTATTTCCTTCTCAATTGATTTCTGAATATCTGCATCAGTCAATTCGCTGATTCTGTAGAATGATGTGGCTTTTGAATATGGTTTTAAACCTTCTGAGAATCCCGCCTTCAGGCTCGACTGGTAACGAAAGTTTTCCCACTCATCCATGTATTCCCAATACGGGCCATTTTCCGGTGTTTTTACATCCTGATCGTAGTTGGTAATTTCAATAACTGGTATTAGTTCTACTTTCATTGCGTTTGCACTACGTTTCTTTATCTATCTGTCCGAATTCAACTAGACGGTGTTTGTCGCTTTGCGAAGAAACATCTTTCAAAGTCCAAAGCTAAAGATCTGGTGCTGATTTGAAATTGAAAAAACAATGCCTTTCGTTTTTGATTCTTCCTCCATTTGATCTATGTTAACAACAACAAATTAACCCTCATGCTATGAAAACCCTCTACCCCGTTTTAGCGGCTGCCTTCATTTTCCTGTTCTCCTGCAATTCATCCGATAACGATGAAAATGCCGAAAGCACCAAAAAACCTTCGCGCATTTTGGCTAAAGCCGGATCGCTTGTAATCGGTAATCCGCTCGATTGCGGTATTGATGGTATTCAGATTTTCCCGGTTGGCGGCAATTATCGTCCGGATGTTACGGAACCGAATTCTTACACTTCTTCTTCTGTAAGTTTTGGCTTTAGCGCCAATACTGCTGTTTTATACGATACACATTCAAATGCAGAATACATCAATACCGATGAAAATGAATATGACATTCGCAATATCCTCTTCTTTCGAATGAAGGACGGCAGTTCATCTATTTTGTTTCCCAATAATGTTCATATTCTTTCGTTCTCCATTCACAAAGAATATCCGATTCCGCTTATATACTACCGCGTTGTAAAAAAGGACATCAACAACGACAGTATCTTCAATAATCAGGATGCTGTAACACTTTATATTTCGCGCTTAAATGGCGACAGCCTTGTTCAGGTAACGCCCGATGATGAGCAATTCAAGGAGTATTTCTACTATCCGGGCACACATTCCATTTTAGCAAAAACAATGATTAACATTAACAGCGACAGCGCGTTTAACAATGCCGACGAAACTAATTTCCGGAACATTAGCCTGGTAACTCCGGCAATGGGCAAGGAGATTTTCTCGCGCACATTACGTGATTCTCTGCGGGCGAAATAGGTAACGATTACAGATTGGCCCTCAATCCAAGCTCCAGTGCAATACTGTTTTTGATTACTCTGCTTCCGGTGCTGAATGAGTTAGACTCAATCAATGGTCTCCGGTAATTAACTGCACCGGTCAGCCAGAAACTCCCTCCGACCAACTTTTCGGCTCCGGCTGATACGGTAAATGTATTCAGAAATACTTTCGTAATGTCGTCGGGGCTACCACCTCCGCCAGA
>CALRTD020000524.1:0-3266 GCA_943371015.1 Synechococcus sp. UW140
AACCAGGGAAGCAGATCCAAAATTTTGCCATGAAACTTGCAGTTCCGAAAGAGACCAAATTCAAGGAAAACCGGGTAGCACTTACACCCGATGTGGTCAAAGACCTTATCAAAAAAGGTTTTGAAGTAGTTGCGGAGGCCGGTGCCGGCACCGCTTCATTTTTTGCCGACGAAGCCTACGCCGCAGCCGGAGCAACAATTGTCAGCAGCAAGGCCGAACTTCTGGCTCAGGCTGATGTGGTGCTCAGCGTGAATGCTCCTGCTCTCGCAGAAATTGCACAAATGAAACGCGGAGCAGTCCTCATTTCATTTATGTGGGCGGCCACCAATCCTGATGTTGTGGATGCCTGTACCAAAGCCGGTATCTCCGCATTTTCGATGGATGCAGTTCCGCGTATTTCCCGTGCGCAAAAAATGGATGCGCTCAGCTCACAGGCCAACCTGGCCGGCTACAAAGCTGTGCTGCTCTGTGCGGATACCATCGGCAAAATTCTGCCCATGATGACCACTGCAGCCGGAACTATCCGCCCTTCTAAAGTGGTAATCTTTGGAGCAGGGGTTGCCGGACTTCAGGCTATTGCTACTGCCAAGCGACTTGGTGCTGTAGTAGAAGTTACCGATATCCGTCCCGAAACCAAAGAGCAGGTTGAATCGCTCGGCGGAAAATTCATTGAAGTAAAAGGTGATGCTTCGATCAAAATAGAAGGCGGCTATGTAAAAGGTGTTTCCGAAGAATTCCTGAAAATGCAGCAGGAACTCGTTGCGAAGCATGTTAAAGAAGCCGACATTGTAATTACAACCGCATTGATTCCGGGCCGTAAAGCACCGCTGCTTGTTACCGAAGACATGGTGAAAAGTATGCGCTTTGGTTCTGTAATTCTGGATATGGCAGTTGAGCAAGGCGGCAACGTAGTTGGCAGCGAGCTCAATAAAACGATAGTGAAGGATGGCGTTACCATTATCGGCGAAAGCAACATTCCATCGTTGCTGCCCATGAACGCCAGTGATCTTTATGCTAAAAACATTCAAACCCTCCTGCTGCATCTTGCTGATAAAGATGCGTTCAAGTGGGAAATGGATGAAGAAATAACCAAAGGCTCGCTTATCGTTCACAACGGTACTGCCGTTCATCCTTCGGTAGTAAAACCTGTTAATGCCTGATCTCAATACATTGTTTAAGCATGGAAACCATTCTCAGTTTTATCAATGAGCACAAGGAAATGATCTACTTCGTAGTTCTTTCCATTTTTGTAGGTGTCGAAGTTATCGGCGGCGTTCCTACAGTGCTGCATACTCCGCTTATGTCGGGAGCCAACGCGATTCACGGCGTTGTAATTGTGGGCGCTATTCACGTAATGCTCAATGTAGATTCAAACAACATTCTTGCACTCATCCTCGGAACGTTGGCTGTTTTACTCGGTACACTCAACGTGGTGGGCGGATTTGTGGTTACAGACCGCATGCTCGAAATGTTTAAAAAGAAAAAATAACGGCTGATTTCCCGACACAGTTATGAAACACCACCTCCTCGAAATCTGCTACCTCATCGGTTCTGTTACGTTCATCATCGGTATGAAGATGATGGGCAATGCAAAAACAGCCCGCCGCGGTAACCTTATAGGTGCAGCAGGTATGATTATTGCCATTCTCGGTACCATTTTTCTGCATGAGAACAAAGTCGAGTACATCGACGGTATCCCAACAGAAATTGCTGTATCGCCTCTCATTTATGGATTGATTTTCGGTGCTATTGGTCTTGGTACAATTATCGGCTGGATGACAGCCAAGAAAGTACAGATGACCAAAATGCCCGAGCTTGTTTCTATGTTCAACGGTATGGGAGGTGCATGCGCCGCGCTTATCGGTTTAATGGAATATGAGCACAACCTCAACAGTACCGGAGCCTTGATTGCAATCATCGCCGGTATGGTTATCGGAAGCGTATCGTTCTCTGGTTCTGTAATTGCATACCTGAAACTGAACGGCACAATGAACAAGCCAGTTCGTTTGCCTGCCTACAATATCATTAATACACTAGTCATGATTGGTGTTGTTGGTTTTGGCGGCTGGATGGTTTACGCAGCCCCCGAAGGACATATTCTCCTGTATGCACTTTTTGCAGTGGCATTGGTGTACGGAATTCTGTTTACCGTTCCGATTGGCGGTGCCGATATGCCGGTTGTAATTTCACTGCTCAACTCATTTACAGGATTGGCAGCTGCTTTCGGTGGTTTCCTGTATGATAACTATGTAATGCTCACCGGCGGTATTCTTGTTGGTTCAGCAGGAACACTGCTTACACTTGAAATGTGTAAAGCCATGAACCGTCCGCTGAGCAATGTAATTTTCGGAGCATTTGGCGGAGGCGGAGCTTCGGCAGCCGGCGCATCAGAAGTGAACGGCAGCATTAAAGATATTGGCGTAAGTGATCTTGCTGTACTGATGAACTACTCCAAAAAAGTAGTTATTGTTCCCGGTTACGGTTTGGCTGTTGCTCAGGCACAACACGTTATTCATGAACTTGAAATGCTGCTCGAAGAGCGCGGAGTAGAAGTAAAGTATGCCATTCACCCGGTTGCTGGTCGTATGCCGGGACACATGAACGTTCTGCTGGCAGAATCAAATGTGGCTTATGAAAAGCTTGTTGAGATGGACGATATCAACCCTGAGTTTGATCAGACTGATGTTGTGCTTGTAGTGGGTGCTAACGACGTAGTAAACCCTGCGGCAAAATCAGATCCTTCATCGCCCATTTACGGCATGCCTATTTTGGAGGTAGATCGTGCAAAACATATTATCGTTAACAAACGGTCAATGAGTGCCGGTTATGCCGGTATCGATAACCTTCTGTTTTACGATCAGAAATGTTCAATGTTTTTTGGTGATGCCAAGAAAGCACTTACAGAACTTGTGGCTGAATTGAAGACAATGGATTAATCACTGCAGTTAGAATTTTCGAGCCCGGCAAAGCATCTTTGCCGGGCTTTTTGTTACCTGCGGATGTCGTTTACATTACGTATTTCTACCTGATTGCTCTTTTCACTTTTATTTTACACTCGTCTCTGGTATCTTGGTTGCTGAAACCATTAAAAACGAACCCAAAATGAGTAATCAAATTCCCTATTGCCCCACAACTCCTGATGAAGTTGCAGCACGCCCCATGCTTATGGCGTGGCAAACTTTTTTATCAGAAAACCCTGAACTGGCCGGAACACGCGCATTGTATTTTTCAATGGAAGATGTACAAAACCTCAGTTCTGATGCCGT
>CALRTD020000525.1:0-3203 GCA_943371015.1 Synechococcus sp. UW140
GATGCTTACGTGATTATTGATCCTTCGCCGCCGCTTCCAACTATTACTGATGGTGCAGGAATCAATATCAACGACTCCATAACAACACAAATTGTTTTGTGTGCCGATTCTGTTTTGCTTACCGGAGGCAATTTTGGTAACAATACCTATCAATGGACAACGCCATCAACTACAGTTTCTACACCCTCTTTTTATGCAACAGCTTCTGGTCAGTACGTGATCAGTGTTACCGATGCCAATGGCTGCAGCTCTTCAACGGCTGTTGATGTTGTGCTTGATGATCCACTTGCTGTATTATCTGATTCAATGATTTTGATACAGGATGCAGATTTCAACGACTCAGTATCTGTTTGTGATGATGACAATATTCAGTTGTTTATTTTCGATTATGTGATTAATCCGACTGCTAATCTTGCGCAGTGTATTGATGATGCTTTAACTACAACATGGACGGTTAGCCCTACAACCGGGATAACACTAATTTCAGGAGGAACGTGTTTAGGGGCTTATAATGTTGACTCAACCGGCTGGTACACATTTACTGCAGAATTTATTCGTGCCAATGCCTGTGATACGGATACCGTAGTTATTACCAAACATTATTACATAGAAGTATATCCCGATCCCGGAAACGTTATACTTCCGGCTGTAATTACCGGTAACACTTCTCTCTGCCCCGGTGATTCAACTTTGCTGGTTGCTTCCGGAATGCCCGCTTATCAGTGGAGTACTGGCGAAACCAACGACAGCATCTGGGTTTCAACCCCCGGTTTTTATAGTGTTCAGTATTTCAGCAATGTTACAAATCAATACGGGTGTTCGGGAAGTACGATAGGCTTTGTAGCTGTTAATGTTACAGTAAGACCTATCCCAATAATTACAATGTTTCCGTCAACCGGATTAATTTGCCCCGGTGATTCAGTACAACTTTTCTGCACCGGAACCGGCGATTTTACATGGTATGGCCCTAACGGAATTCTTCCGCAAAACGATTCAATCATTTATGTTACATCAGGCGGATCATATTACTGCGTTAATTCGGGAGTCGGAACGGATACCTGCGAGTTGGTGTCAAATACAGTTACAGTTGTGCAATACAACACACCCTTTCTGCAACCCACACCAGATGATGTATTGTGCCCGGGAGAAACTGTTACACTCAATGTAATTGCCAGCGGCGCTACATCTATTCAATGGGTTTCGCCATTCAGCGGAAGTGCAACGTCGCAGTTGGTTACACAGCCGGGTACATATTCGTGTTATGTTACATCTTGTAATATTATAACACTTGCATCGGCAACAATTGATGCTTCCTATGTAACTGCACAGAGTACATGGGTAGGTCCCGATCCGGTTTGCGAAGGAGATTCTACACTGCTTATCGCAAACAGCAATCCGGTTTACAATTACAACTGGTTGCCCGGAAATATGAGCAACGACAGTGTGTTCGTTTACAATACAGGAAACTACATTGTAGCTGTTACTGATACGCTTAATTGTACAGTGTATGATACACTTAATGTAACCTTTCAGCAAAATACACAACTGCCACCTGATGTAAGCACATCGCCAATTTGTATTGGTTTGATTGCAACTATTCAGGCGCAGGGTAGCGGCAATATTGTATGGTTTACACAGTCGGGGCAGCAGGTGGGCAGCGGAAATCCCTTTATTACCGGGCCGCTGTTTACAGACACTACTTTACTGGTTTACACACAGTCGGGAGCTTGCCGAAGCGTTGCAGCCCCCATTACCATTGATGTAGAGGAATGCGACCAGAATGCTCCGAATGTGTTTACGCCAGACGGTGATGGAGTGAACGACCTGTTTACCGTATATATTCCGTACGGCGAAGATCTTCGTATTGAAATCTACAATCGCTGGGGGCAGCTGTTAAATGTGGTTACTGATGTAAACGCCGGTTGGGATGGAACTGTAATGCAAACCGGCGGACAAGCATCAGACGGAGTTTATTACTACATAGCAACAGCTACAGTGCCCGGAAACGGGCCGGTACAGCTGACCGGTTTTCTGCATCTGATAAGAGGTAAGTAGTTGTGTATAGCGCATCAATTGCGCGGTACATTTCGTCTTGTTCTCAGCGAATCAGTTATGCCGGTCAGCAACTCACGCATAAACTCAGGACGATCTTCTGTTATCATATGTCCGGCACCTTTGAGGCGGATAAACCGGTTTTTTGTATCCGGAAGTTTTCGCTTGAGCCAGGTCAGATTGGCTGTATCCGCAATTGCATCCTGATCGCCCTGCACAACAGTTACGGGAGCTTTAATGCTGTCCCAAAGTGGTTCAAGTCGGCGAAGTTCTTCGCGATGTGTAAATTTTTCATCAGAAGCACGGTTGATGGCTGCCGGAAAAATCCACCGCATTGCTTTGCTGTTGACCGGTTTACTGAACCACCAGAATTTCTCAAGCTCGGGAGCAACTGCCGGGGCAATCAGCAAAAGCTCGGAAACATCCTGCGGATAATCGACGGCGAGGCGTGCGGCTATCGGTGCTCCGTAAGAACGGCCCACAACAAGCACTGGCCGGCCATTGCGAATCGAATCAATCAGCGGATGCAAACGGCGCGCCTGCTCCTGAATAGAAGTGACCGCCCTGCGTCCCGATTTTCCATAGCCCGGACGATCAACAGCTACCAGTTGCATGTGCTTTTGCAACAGCGTGTCATCAATGTAGTCCATGTATCCATACCATGCACCGGGCGCGCCGTGTATCATTACAACCAGCGGCAGCGTGTCGGAACCCGAAGTTGCGTAGTGTATTCCGGTGGTGTCGTTGGCCGGATAATGCCCAAACCGGGGACGATGCTTTTTCTTTTTGTAATGCGCTTCTATGTCGCTGTCTGTCAGTATGTGACGCTTAATGCAGCTCTGCGGAATCAGTAACAAAATGCCAAAAACAATAAAAAGTAAACGAATAGGGTTCTTCATCACACGAAGTTAATTAACACACTATGTTAATAACTGAATTTCAGCACATTTTGTTGCATTATTAAGATTTTTTTACATTTGACTTGCTCACTTCAAACCAGCACTTCCCCCGATGCGTAAATTAAGACTGGCAGCAGCAATGTTATTTGCCACTGTTTGTTTGCAGCTTTCTGCTCAGCAAACAAAAACACCCGCTGCATTTATTACCGCCACACCGCTAGATAAAGCTGTACAGCTTGGCTGGTCAACACT
>CALRTD020000526.1:0-3132 GCA_943371015.1 Synechococcus sp. UW140
GTTGGCCAATCGTTCATCATCCAGATAACCGCAGCAATGCAACCCTTCAAACAAAATCGGTGCATTGTCAGCCAGCAGGCGCTGCATCAGTTCTTCCGACTGCCGTGTAACAACAATAAACGGTCTGCCCGAAAGCAGCAACAGTTTACTCATGTTGCGTTTATAGTAATGTACAGATGCACAAATACCCTCAAGTTCTGGAGCAACGTTGCGGCCGTAACAAAATGTGTGAAGATGAATGCGAATCCCCGCTTCGTGCAGTGCACGTATTTTATAGTACACGTCAATTACACCGCCGTAATTGGGTGGATACGGTACATCAAAAGATACGATATGCAGATCAGTGAGTGACAAGCGAGATAAAGCCTTTCAGGCTGCAACGGTGCAGACAATGAAATGAAGTAGAAGTGTTGCTATAGCTTGTCGGTTAAAAGGTCACTGCAATTTTACTAAAAGATTTGTGTTACACCAACATCTTCATTGAAATCTGTAAAAGATCAGTTCATGCTAATGTTAGTCCTAACTGTGTTAGTTTTAGTTTCAGTTTTTGCATTACAGATGGCCCTATTCCATGAAGTTTTGCCAGATTTTTTTCGCCAAAACCAGCAACTGCTTCCGGAGAAGTGAGATCAGCGCTAATGAGCGCACGTATGGCTGGTGCTGAGAGGCCGGTCATAAAATCAGATTTTTCCCGTTGTTTTTCACATTCAGGACAAACCGGACAATCGCTGCTTTTATAGTATTGATGTCCGGCTTTGCAGGTACGCAGCGTTTTGGCAGTTGACATACATTGAAATTATACAGAATAACGAAAACAAAAAAGCCGGCCCTGCAATTTTGCAGAGACCGGCCGGAGGCGGAGAAATAAACAGGGGAAGCGGAAACCTGAATGTTTATTTCGCCAGTTTGAATGAAATTGGTTGACGGCACATGACATCTACAGCAATTCCGTTTTGCTTGCCGGGTTTCCAGCGAGGCATTTTTCGGGCAACACGAAGTGCTTCGAGATCAATGGAAGGACAAACACCGCGTGCAATTTTGATATCGCGGTAAGTACCGTCTTTATTTACAATGAACTCAATAATTACAGTGCCTTCAATTCCGCGTTCGCGTGCATCGTGCGGATAGCGGACGTTTGAAGCGAGGTAGCCCCAAAGTGCATCGTTAACCGGCATTTCTTCAACCCATACCGGAATTGGTGCCGGTGCTGCTGCTGCAGGCTCTGTAAGCGGTTCCGGCGGACAATCATCGCAAGGATTCGGGTCGGCGGGGCCATTCCCCAAACCATTCGGATCACCATTCGGGTCGCCGCCAGCGGTGTTGTCCGGAATTTTCTCAACCGGCTCACTGGTTACTTTAATTGTTGAGGTAATTGGTGCCGATGCTTCCGGAGCTTTGCGTGTTGCAGGCTTCGTAGTTTTTACTTTAGGTTCAGCCTTCGGTTTTATTACATCAATAGAAGGATTAATCTGATCAATCGTCATTGGAGTTATGCGTTGATCTTGTTTGGGCTTAGCTACTACATTACTAGCGTAAGCCATTGCCGTATTTGCATACACAAACAAACCAATGAATAATCCGCAGGCAATAACTACAGCAGTGAGTACCTGTTGCCCGTATCGCCGCCGCATCTGATAGGCGCCGTAGGCTTTGTTTCGCTTCTCGAAAATTACATCGTTGAAGCTGTTGGAGAGGACGAATTTATTGTCCATGTGATCCTGATTTAAGAGTTAGAAATTGATGAACGTCGTTTTCACCGGCCGGTGAAGGCTCTGTGAAACAGTTGCAGCCGTTACGTTTTGGGGAATGTGCGGTCAGGGGATGCGGTGACGTTCAGCACATAACGGTATCGGTAACACAGAAGTAGAAGTTCACTTCATTCAGGATCGTGCGGGTGAGATAATGTGTGTTTCTGCTTGTGTAACGCAGCCCAACACTACAATGTTATAGCGTGGATCAGCTCCGTTTGTAAGCGGCTGCCCAACGTCAATAACTGGTAAAAAAACGGAAACGATTCTGCGTTTAGCCCTGCGATGGGTTGGTCCACGAGAACCGGAGCTCTTCCGCTTTCAGCAGTTCATACACGGCAAAATTTATTTCTTCGCGCACATTCATATACACATCGGGATCAAGCACACGAATAAAATAAGTGATCTGAATTTCAAAGCCTGTAGGACTTATACTGAAGAAATGTACGCGGCAATCATCATGCACCAATTCAGTGTGTGTATGAAGATGTGCCGAAATTTTACTGCGCAATTGTTTGAGCTGTTCGGGTGTTGCTTTGTGTTCAACTGTAATGTTCATGCGCACCCGGCGCACCGGCCGCTGCGAGAGGTTGAATACTTCATTGTCAACCATTCGTTTATTGGGCACAGTTACATATTCCTGATCGTCGGTGCGTAAACGTGTACTTCTGAAACCAATACGCTCAATGCTTCCGGTAATATTGTCCACCGTAACACGATCACCAATTACAAATGGTTTATCGAGAAAAATGGTAACGGAAGCGAGTAAATTTTCGAGACTTTCTTTGGCTGCGAGAGCAACAGCAAGCCCCCCAATTCCGAGGCCTGCTACCAGTGAAGCAACATTAACATGAAATACGGCACCGAGCATAAAAAAGAAACTCATGATGCAAAGCAGCACTTTTATCGATTCACGAAGAAAAGGTACGAGTTGGTTATCGGTAACGTCGTGAGTTTGTGAAGTGCGGTGCAGCAGCAACAAGCCAAAGAAATCAGTAAGCCGGAGCAGCACCCAGGTAAAAGCAGCAAGGATGCCAACCAGAATAAGCCGGTCGAGAATCATTTTGATTCCGAAAACATTCGCCGGCCGCATTTCCCATGCTTTCGGAAAGCCGATAAACTGGCAGGCAATATCAATAACAAGTAAGATGAGCAGGAAATTCCAGGGCTTCCGCAGCAGGGCAAACAGCTGATCGAATCCAGCTGCTGCGGTTTCGCGGCGTTTGAACAAGCGAAAAAGCAAACGCGTGAGTCCTTTTGCCAGCAACTGTTTCAGCAGGATGCCGGCAAGTAATGTTCCGGCAAACATAAGCCAGTTGCCAACCGTGTTTTCGCCAATAAAGCTGCGGTTGAGAAAAGCCTGAACGTTTTCCGGAAAAATTCC
>CALRTD020000527.1:0-3130 GCA_943371015.1 Synechococcus sp. UW140
GTTATCAATCACAAGTTCGTCGGCCTGATTAACCGGAGATGTACTGGCAGCAGGTGTGGTAAGTTGTCGAGCCCAAAGCAAATTGCCGGCAGCATCAAATTTGGTGATATATACTTCATAGTTGGTTGTTGCAGAAGTTAAGTTCACAACACCCGGACCCGGATCAAAATCTACCGTGCCAGTAAAACGTCCCGTGCTGTAGATATTACCGGCAGCATCAGTTTTTGTGGATAACATTCCATCCAAAACACTTCCACCGATTCGGCGTGCCATATTTCCGGTGCAAACAGGAGCTACACAGTTTGCCGAAGATGCAGAAACATAATTGGTGCTTGTTGTTGTTGCTAATGTACCGTTACAATAGCCTGCTGTTAGCGAAACATTGTATGTACCCGGTACGCAGTATGTAACAACTGGATTGGGAAGAGCAGAAGTTGAAGGTGTACCTCCGGGGAAAGTCCAGTTATAGCTTATAGCTCCGCCTGAACTTGTGCTGGTATAAGATATCGCATTGCCCGGACAAACATTTTGAGTATTTGATGTGAAAGATGCAATAGGTGTATCGTTCGAGATTTTATGAAGAATTACATTCGGATTGTTTGTCGTATTACTTAAATAGGGGAACGATGTACCGTTAATTGTTCCGCCTGCCGAACCAAAATAGTTAGATGAGGTGATCAGAATTTCATTATTCTGATAATCAACAGCCAATAGGGGGAATGTATAAATCATTCCGCTGGCTGTGATCGGGAAGGATGAGGTTGTTGCATTGTCGAAAATGTATTTCACTAGATTGGAGGTAGAAAAATACATCATACGGTTGTTGATGGCATCATACTCGAAAAGAGCTAAGGAAGACCCCGCCAACAAATCTACGTTTGAATAAACCGAAGTTGTCCAGTTAAATGTGCCGATTTCAAAAGTAGTTGTGCCCGAAGCTTTCAGATAAATGATACCGCTGTTGGTGACAGCCATATCTAAGGTATGTATTGGTGTTGTTTTTACTACAGCAGTTGTGAGACTTTGATTTAATTATATAATCACACTATTTGATGATAGAGTAAGCGGATAACGGCCGATGAGATACAAATCAGTGCCTTTTACATAAGTTTTACGAATACTGAAATTTGTAAGCTGAGGTAATGTGCAGGTGTTTAACAATGCCCCGTTATTGGCGTCATAAACATTGAGTACACTACCGTTAAACTGTAATAACTGATTTGAAAATCCGGAATGATAAGTATTGCCGGCAGGAAATGTAAGACCGGTAACCGATCCGTTTGATTCCAGAATTCGATTTGTAGTCGAACCTAAAAAGAATCGTCCGTTATCGAAAGGTATGATTACGGGGTTAAAAAAATTCTCGTTCAGCGCCCAGATTGCATTTCCGTCATTGGTATATTTCATGAATGATTGGTTGAAACCACTTGGCGGAGCAGGTATGGTTGGCACACCTATATGATTGAAGTTCGACGTAAAATTGTCGTAATTGAACTGACCAATTATATCGCCTTGCGGAGTAAACTGAAACCTCAATTCTCTTGCGGAGTCGTACACTTTGGGCCAGTAACACTGAGCCGCAGCGGATAATGAAATCACCGATAAAATGATTGTAAATAGTTTTTTCATGACAGCGTTTTTAGTTAAGATTTGGAGCCTCGAAAGTATTTATAAATGCTTACAAATAAATAAATGTGAAAGTCTGTTGAAAACTATATCCAGATAAAATATGTTGTAAATTCAATTGGTGTAACGTTCAGTCTCGGGGATGTTTTTCTTGTACTTAAAAGCAGAAATATAAAATTTGATTATGCCGGTAAACGATGCGAGTAGTATTGAAGCTTGATAAGCGGCTGTCAGATCGCTAAACCTTGCCTATGTATTTTACACCTATCTGTGCAAGAATAACGTTGTCTTTTTCTAATGATTATAATGGGGGATTTAACAAAGTCCAATTTCTTCTGCCATGAACGAAGTGTTTATTCTATTTCTGTTATTAGAAAATACCTGCTTAAATAAGTAAAACGGAGGTGCAATTTTTTGCGACCGGCGCTATGATAACGTGTTTATGTATCACAATGGTGCTGAATCTTATTACGCTGCACGAGGTTTCAGAGGTTTGCTTCGGGTATAGTGTTTGTTTTTATATATAGTTTATTCTTCATGAATTTTTTGCAATTGTTTTGATAATTAATAAATGAATTGTAAATTGAGTAGCCTAAACCCTATACAAAATGAAATTCCAACTTCTTACTTTACTTTTTGCCTGCACATTTATTGCAGCATTAACAGCCCAACCAATAAGTTTTGAGAAGCAGTATGGTGCACAAGGGACAACAGCCCAACTGATTATACCTTATTCTGAAGGTGGTTTTGTGGCTGAAATGAAAGGTGCTGGTATTACTATTGCACGTTTAGATGTAGAGGGAAATGTGATCTGGTCAACCACATTTCGTGATTCTGTTATGAGTTTATCGGTTAGTTCAATTATTGAAACCCGTGAACAGGGAATACTCGTTACCATGATCAATTCCTCTTTTATTTATATGATTAAACTTAGTGCAACAGGTACACAGGAATGGACGGCCAAACTGAATTTGGTTTACCCAGAAGTTTTTTCGGGTGTATCTGTGGTTCAAAAAGAGTATGGTGATATTTTTTTAGCAACTACTTTGGGTTCAATGTCTCCGTCGATACCATGGTATCACAAGTATGTAATGCTCTGCAAATTGAGTGAGCAAGGCAATTTTATATGGAACAGAAAAGTTGTAAATGTTTCTGGAATTGTGAAGCAGATTATAAATATTGCCAATGACAGATTATTAGTTTTTTCCGATAATATCTCAACGTATAATGCGATTTACTCATCACTGGCAATTGAGTTTGATACTGCAGCCAATATTATCGCTAAGGATATTTACCGGATATCAGCACCCGCGTTGCCGACTACTTATTTAAATTCCGTTTGGGTAAATGATAAATTGCAACCAGAGGTGCTGATTTTTCATCGTCCTTTTCCCTATAACGGTGTATTTCTGGTTCAACTGGACTCAAATCGTCAGGTAATCCGAACCGATAGTATTAATCCTCAAACGTTCACTCATTCACACGGTAAAGTACTCGCGAAAAC
>CALRTD020000528.1:0-3127 GCA_943371015.1 Synechococcus sp. UW140
TCACAGTCGCCGCGAAGCTATGATGCTTGACGTGCGCAAAGAGCAGGATGCCAACCTCAAACTCAAACTTGAGCTTTGCGCTAAAATGGATGCCGAAGCTGCAAAAGAGTACGACTCTCACAAAGCCTGGCAGGATGCAAATGCGCTCGTAGAAGGTTTGTTTGCTGAATGGCGTAAAATAGGCTTTGTACCCAAAGCCGACGAAGACCGCACCTGGAAGCATTTCCGCGAAGCACGTCAGCTGTTTTTCCGGAACCGCGAAAGTTTCTACATGAAACAGCGCGAAGCATTTAAAGGCAGCCTGAACGAGAAAATCCGCCTCTGCGAAGAAGCTGAAAAACTCAGCGTCAGCACCGACTGGAAAAACACGGCAAATGCCTACAAGCGCCTGCTCGACGACTGGAAAAAAGTGGGGCCGATTCCGCGCAAGCAGGCAGATAAACTTTGGGCACGTTTCAAAGCAGCATCAGATGCGTTTTTCAACGCCCGCAATAATCAGTTTGCTGCTGCTGATGCTGAACTCAAAGCAAACGTAGCCGCCCGCGAAGCAATTATTCAGGAAGCAGCAGCTACAGCGCTTCCCGATGACATGGCCGAAGCCCGCAAAGTCCTTACCGATTTGCAAAACCGCTGGCAGCAGCTCCCCGGCGTTCCGCGCGACGACCGCAACCGCCTCGACAGCAGCTGGAAAGATGCTGTTGATGCGCTGTACAACAAGCTCCGCGAAAAATCGGGCGGCGACGATACCTCGCTGCAGCGCATGCGCTACGAGCAACTTCAGCAAACCGACAAAGGCCGCGATCAGCTTTACCGCGAACGCGCAGCCATTCAGGAAAAAATAAAACGCACCGAACACGAAATCAACACCCTCGAAACCAACCTCGGCTTCTTCGGTAAATCAAAAGGCGCAGCCAGTCTCGTTGCCGATTACCAGAAGAAAGTGGATGCAGCCAAAGAGGAAGTAAAACGCCTGAAAGCACAACTCAAACAAATCCCCCGCGACTAGCGCGCTTGCGCGCGAATGTTGAATGCTGAATGAAAAGTGTAAAGTGGAGGGTGTAGAGTGTATAGCGAAAAATTGATTTATCATTGATTTACAAAATAGGCGAGAAAAACTTCTCGCCTATTTTGTTTTCCTCTGCGCCGGGTTTGTAACCCGGTGTAAGTTTGAATCAAATCTCCGACTTGATCATTCAATGCGAAGCATTGATAAAAACCGTTGAGGCAGAATGCACCATTCAACACTTTACACCCTCCACTTTACACCTTACACTTTTTAGAAATGTTGTTGAGCTTACAAAGTCCTAACTAATTTTTGGCGATTCAGCTCTTTGCCGTTTACATCGGTAAAGCTGAAAATATAAATTCCGTTGCTGAGTGTTAGTGCAGGAAGCATTGCAGTTCCGGCCTGTGTTTTTCCTTGCAGTACAATGCGACCTGAGGCATCAGTTATCGACCAGCTTCCGGCTACAGGTGTTTCAAAACGGAGAATATCACCGGCGGCTGATGGATTCGGGAAAACCAGTATTTCCGCACTTTCATTGGGTTCCTGAACCGATGTTGTATTGCAAAGCAAAGTTGCACTGAGACCAAAACTGCTCAGCATAAAATCGCGACTGGCTGGCTGTCCGTCTGTCCATGTAATTGAAACAGGTGTTATTGGCAAAGGTGTTTGCGGTGTGATTGTGGTTGTAATGCTTTGATTTTGGCAGCCGGCACCTAAAACAGATCCGATTTTCAGGAGTCGGGTTGCCGCACCTTGTGCAGTTCCGTTTTCAAGCACAAACAACTCATCATTACTCCCCAGCATCGAAATCGAGTAGCTTGAGGGCACAATTGTATTATCGAAGTTTGCCGCTGCCTGAAGCACATTGCCACTCGTATCGAAATGAAACATCTGTCCGAGTGCGGCCACATTTATTGGAGCATCGCGAGTTCCGGCAGCATATATCGTTCCATCGGATGCGGTATGCAGGTAAAAAATTACATCTGTATTAATATTAGTTGAGGTATATGTTTTTATCCAGAGTACATTGCCTGCCGAGTCGAGTTTCATCAGATAAGGATCAAAATCACTCCTTCCGGCTACCATTACACTATTATCAGGCAGCAAGCAGATTGCACCCAGCACTCCTTCGCCGGGATTCCACCAACCTTGCATACGATAGCTTCTGATAATATTTCCGGCTGAATCTATTTTAATATAGGAAAGATAATCGCCGTTTTTCCCAATCATCACAAATCCACTGTCGGGAGTAGGAACACCCCGGCCTCTGAATTTTGCACCCGTTGAATCTGTGCTGTAAGCTTTGCCCCAGCGCAGCGAACCGTTGGCATTGGTTCGCAATAATTGTATGTGCGAATCAAACGAAATCCGGATCATGTAGCCACCGTCATACATTTTATGGCACCCCGGATTCCCAACTAAATACGTATTGGTAACATTATAATACTCTGTCCAGAGTATGCTGCCGGTTGCAGAAAGTTCGGAAATGAAATAATTTTTGTAGGCCTGAGATGAGAAGTCTTCAATCAGTCCAAACACCCAAATTGTTCCGTTGCCGTTTTCGCCAATGGTTCGAATTGTGATGTTGCTGGTAGAATCAAAATCGTCGATTTTTGTTGACCAGATGATATTTCCGCTGTTGTCGGTTCGCGTAATTACCCCAAAGCTGGAAATCCAAAATCCGGGGTTTTCTGTCCACGCCAACAACAGATCACTATTTGCACATTGATGCATGGCTGCAGGTTCAACCTGGTCTTGATTGGCCGGAACGGCTTGGTACGATTGAACGAATGAAGGCTGTGCAAAAAGCCCGAAAGAGAATGCAGTGAAAACTGCAATCAGAAAGTTGAGTTGTTTATAGTTCATAGATCATTGGTTACTGATGAATGAACAGAGGGAAAACAATAATAGTTAAATACACTTATGTCAATCGGCCTAAAAAAAATAAAAATCGTTTAGCTACCGGTAGTTAAGCTTACCCTGTTTTGCAGCTAAATCCATTCAACCAACTTTGTTGAGGCAATATGATTTAAAATAAGCAGGGCTCAAACCCATCAATGATCCATAAAACAAGAGTTGTCACTCAACTATCGGCTCTTCTGATTTACCCGAAATTCAATA
>CALRTD020000529.1:0-3127 GCA_943371015.1 Synechococcus sp. UW140
CTGTCTGACACAAGCAGAAATTGATGCACAGTACAACACACCTTCATCATTTACACTTGGTCTTACACACACCATGTCGAATGATTTCGACTCAGTTTACATTAGCGTAAACATTACAGCTTCACAAGCATTCACATCAAACGGTGCGCTGAAACTGCATGTTGCTCTTCTCGAAAGAGAAATCATTTTCTCTACACCTCCGGGCTCAAACGGTGAGCTTGATTTTTATGGTGTAATGCGTCAGATGGTTCCCAGTGCAAACGGCACAACGCTTAACGGCACCTGGGCAAACGGCGACAATGCAACATTTACATTTGCTGTTCCCACACCGTCTTACATTTATAATATCAACGAGCTTCAGGTTGCTGCTTTCATCCAGAGCGATGGAAACAAAGTAGTTCAGCAAGCTGCAATTACTGAGCCTGTTGCACTGCCGAACGATGCACAGCCTACAGCTGTAGCTGGTCTTCCTTCAGGTGGCCTGGTTTGTTCTGCAGTTACCTTCACACCGTCTGTAACCATCAAGAACACCGGTGCAAACACACTTACATCACTTGATGTAAACGTAACTGTTGGTACAGTTGCTCAGCCGGTTTACAACTGGACAGGTTCACTTGCTTCAGGTGCAACCACAGTAGTAACACTTCCTGCTGTAACTTACAATGGTGCATCAGGCAACGTACCGGTTTTGATTTCAACCGCAAACCCGAACGCAACAGTTGACGTAAACACCACCAACGATTCACGCAGCAGCTCATTCCTTTACTATGGAGGAACAGCAATTGCCGCTCCGATGATGGAAGGTTTTGCTTCTTCAAATTTCCCTCCGGGCATCATTGGTATCGTAAATACCAACAATGACTCTTACACATGGGCGCGTTCAACCGCAGGTGGTTTTGCGCAAGGTACAGGCAGTGCACGTCTGAATTTCTACAACGATAATTCTGGCACACCTGATGAAATGGTGCTTGGTAACTTTAACATGACCACAGCAACATCAACAAACATGACTTTCAGCGTTGCTTACCGTCAGTATCAGGCGGAGAACGATCGTCTGCAGGTAATGGTATCAACCGATTGCGGTGCAACCTGGGCAACTGTTTACGACAAACAAGGCAGCACACTTGCAACAGCAGCAGCAGCAACAGCAAGCTTCACACCGAACAATGCCAGCCAGTGGCGTTCAGAAACCGTAAGCCTTGCACCTTATGCTACAGCAACAAACATCATCATCAAGTTTGTAGGTACATCTGATTACGGTAACAACCTGTATGTTGATGATATCAACATCGGAGCTCCGGTAGGTGTTGAAGAAACTTCACTTGCAGGTGTTTCTATGAGCGTGTTCCCGAACCCGTTTGATGCTTCTGCTATTATTTCTGTAGAACTCGAGCAGACCGAAAACATCACTGTAGAAGTTTACAGCATGGACGGCAAACTCGTTCTCGCTGAAAACAAAGGCGACATGAATGCCGGTCAGCACAACATTGCTCTTAACGGAGCAACACTTGCTGATGGTCTTTATTTCGTAACCATCCGTACCGCCAATGGCGGAACCATGAGCCGCAAAGTATCTGTTGCTCACTAATTTTTGATGAACTGAATATTCGTTAAATGTATGACCGGCAATTCTGGCGCAGTCTTTGCAAAAGAATTGCCGGTCACATTTAATAACTGCTCAACACAACAACAATTCAGCTCATGAAACGCATTACTTTATTTCTTCTGATTCTTGCAGGTTTCACAGTAACCACTGCGTTCAGTACGGATGAAACTCCGGGTCAAACAATTCCTTCAGTGATGATAAAAACACTTGACGGGAAACAGTTTAACACCGCAGACATCAGCAACGACGGCAAGCCGGTAATTATCAGCTTTTGGGCTACCTGGTGCGCTCCCTGCAAAAAAGAATTGAACGAAATTCTTGACGTTTACGACGAGTGGCAGGCTGAAACAGGTGTGAAACTTATTGCAGTTTCAATTGATGATCAGCGCAATTCAATGAAGGTAAAACCGCAGGTTGAAAGCATGGGCTGGACCTGGGAAGTTTATCTCGATGAAAACCGCGACTTTGGACGCGCCATGAACGTAAATAACGTTCCGCATACTTTTGTGCTCAACGGGAAAGGCGAAATTGTATGGCAGGTTGCCTCCTACAATGCCAATGCCGGTGTAAAAATGATTCACGATGCAGTGCTTAAAGCTGCTGGAAAATAATAAGCTGGTTTACACTCCAAACGCTCAAACCAAGTGACCAAAAAATATTTATTGACCCTGGCATTAGCAGCCGGGGTTACTGCGTTTCTGAATGCACAATTGCCCGGAGGCCTCGGACAAATTCACGGCAATTTTCAGATTGACGCACAGTACTACAATCCCGATTCTTCAATAAGCGCACCGGTTGTACCCGAAAAAGCACTTTCAAATGGTTGGGGAGTTCTTACCTATACGAATGGTAAATTCAGCGCAGGCTTGCGCTATGAAAGCTACCAAAACGTTATGCAGGGCTTTGATCCGCGTTTCAGAGGACAAGGCATAACCTACCGGCATTTCACCTACGATAACGATAAGCTCGAGATTACTGTTGGAAACAGCTACGATCAATTCGGAAGCGGATTGATTTACCGCACTTATGAAGACCGCGGACTTGGTTTCGACAACTCGCTCGATGGTGTTCGTGTTCGATATAATCCGTACCGCGGTATTTATCTCAAAGGAGCATGGGGACGGCAGCGTCAGTTTTTTGCACTCAGTCCGGCCATTGTACGTGGTTTCGATGGAGAGATTGTGCTCAACGAACTTTCAAATGGACTTGACTCGGCATTAGGTAAAACCCGAATCGTACTTGGCGGAAGTTTTGTCAGCAAATTTCAGCTCGATCAGGATCCGCTGTACGTACTTCCCAACAACGTAGGGTCATGGGCTGGCCGCTTAAACATCATCCGCCCGAAAATCAATTTTTTTGCTGAATATGCGTACAAAATAAACGACCCGCATGTTGCCAATAACTTGATTTACAAACCCGGCGATGCGCTGTTCGTCAACTTTACGTATGCACACAAAGGTTTGGGGGTAGCAATTGGCGCAAAGCATATCGACAATATGAGTTTTCGCTCAGACCGCAGTG
>CALRTD020000530.1:0-3116 GCA_943371015.1 Synechococcus sp. UW140
CGATGTTTCCTACAATGTACTTCGCAAAGCCCGTGAGAACATTAAACTTGCCAAAGTTGATGATCTGGTGAAAACCGTTTGCCAGGATTTCTTCGAAAGCACACCACCGGAAAATGGCGGTGGAATGCTTATCCTTAATCCACCTTACGGCGAACGAATGGATCAGGATGATGTTACTTCATTCTACAAACAAATAGGCGACACACTGAAGAAAAAGTATGCCGGTTATCAGGCATGGATGATTACATCAAATCCTGATGGCTTGAGAAGTGTGGGCTTGCGGCCTTCGCGTAAAATTGCATTGTGGAACGGCCCGCTCGAATGCCGTTTTGTACGTTATGATTTATACGAAGGCACGAAGAAAATTCACAAGCTCCAACAGCCGTGATCTTTTTTAGTTTTTCTGTTGCCCGCATACTCATTATCTTGAGGGCATGAAAACAATTGCTGTATTTACTTCAGGTGGCGATTCGCCAGGCATGAATGCCTGTGTGCGTGCCGTGGTGCGAACTGCGCTGAGCAAAGAGTTGAATGTGTTTGGAATTCGTTACGGATATGAGGGAATGATAGATGGCGATATAGTGAAAATGGAAGCATCGTCAGTTGCTAACATCATTCACCGCGGCGGCACAATTCTGAAAACCGCCCGCAGTAAGCGTTTCATGACTAGCGAAGGTAGGATTACTGCCAAAGCACAATTAGAAAAGCACGGTATCGAAGGCATTGTAGCAATTGGTGGCGATGGGACATTCAGAGGGGCTGTTGCTTTTTCGGAAGTATGTAATATTCCATTTATCGGCTGTCCGGGCACAATAGATAACGACCTTGCCGGCACCGATTACACGATTGGTTTTGATACAGCTATCAATACCGCCGTAGAAGCTATTGACCGCATCCGCGACACAGCTGAATCACACAACCGTGTTTTTATTGTAGAAGTAATGGGTCGTGATGCCGGACTACTTGCATTATACTGTGCAATAGGAGCAGGAGCAGAAGGAGTTTTGATTCCGGAAACGCCTAATGATTTGCAGGTGGTGCTGAACAGGCTAGCTAATTCGCGGAGCAACAAACAATCAAAAATTATTGTAGTTGCCGAAGGCGATGAAGCCGGTGGGGCATTTAAAGTTGGCGAGGCAGTAAAAGTGCAATTTCCTGAACTGGATGTGCGAATTACTGTGCTCGGACATATACAGCGTGGCGGAGCACCAACCTGTATGGAGCGTGTAAACGCGAGCCGAATGGGTTATGCTGCTGTTGAAGCATTACTTGCAGGAAAATCCCATGAAATGATTGGAATTATCAATAATAAAATTGCTTATACACCTTTCAAAGATGCTGTAAAGCATTTGCTGGAACCTGATAAATCGTTATTGAGAATGATTGGTGTTTTGGCAAAATAATTTTGACTTTCTCATTTATTGATTTATGTTTGCGCCGATTTTCAGGATAGAAAAATAGTTTTTTCAGTTAATTATTAATCTTTTTTACTACTTATTCTTATGAGAAAAAGCAGAGCAATTAAGCTCAATGATGATGTTGTGGTCAGTAAATTATATCTGATCCGTGGGATTAAAGTTATGCTAGACAGTGATCTGGCAGAGCTTTATAAAGTTACAACCGGCAACCTTAACAAAGCTGTAGCAAGAAACATTAAGCGGTTTCCTCCCGATTTTATGTTCAGGTTAAGCCGTGAAGAGATGACAGAACTCGAAAATAATTCCAATGGTAAAAACTGGGGTGGTAAGAGGCAATGCCCTTTTGTATTTACAGAGCAAGGTGTTGCTATGTTGTCAGGAGTTCTGAGCAGCGATAGAGCAATTGAGGTTAATATTCAGATAATGAGAGTTTTCTCTAAAGTCCGTCAATTATTGATTGATACTACATTACTGGGATTTGAACTTGAAGAAATAAAGCAAAAGCTAAATGTACATGATAAAAGTATTATGTCAATAATTGAATATATATATAGTTCAAAAAGTAAGCCTAAAGTAACTAAAAAGCGAAAACAAATAGGGTATAAAATACCATCTAAAAGCACCAAAACTTGATATTCCAATTTGGAATATCAAGTTTGTAACTAATTGATTAATAGGATTATATTTGGTGGTATTATTGATATTAATGTTTTTTTAGATGAGAAAAATCCGTATTATAAGTATTTTAAATTTAAGTAAGATAAGTAATGTTACGATGATAGCATATTAGTTATTTAATCTATACAATATTTCTTTGTTTAGGTATCTTGAGTAAAGATATATTGTTCCGGTAAAGTTAACAAAGCGTTCGGATATCGTATTTGTAGTAACTCTATAATATGCTGATGTAATGTGTTAATTATACAGTTAAAATGAGTACAAGTTCTTGAAGGCAGTAATTTTCTAACTTTGTGATCCGCTAAAAGTGCAGGTATGCAATTCAATTCACTTACGGGTCTTAGTGTAGTACTTACTGGCGGAGCCGGTTTCATTGGGTCAAATCTGGCTGCTCGTCTTGCTACTTATGATGTTCGTGTAACAGTAGTTGATAATTTGCTTACTGGCAATTACAAAAACATTGCTGGTCTTGTGCAGAGCGGTAAGATTAATTTTATAGAAGCAGATATTCGTGATGCGCAGGCTTGTGCCCAGGCCATGCAAGGTGCCGATGTGGTGCTGCATCAGGCGGCATTAGGTTCTGTACCGCGCAGTATTGCTGAGCCATTAAATACACATTCCATCAATATCGACGGATTCATTACTGTACTTGAGCAAGCGCGGTTGGCTGGTATTAAGCGGTTTATATACGCATCATCGTCGTCTGTTTATGGGAATGATCCATCATCGCCCAAGAGAGAATTGACAATAGGAGCACCTCTTTCGCCGTATGCATTGACCAAATCAGTAAACGAACAGTATGCACATTTGTATGCCCGGGTTTACGGCATGGAAATAATCGGACTGCGGTACTTTAATGTATTTGGTCCGAATCAGCAGCCCGGAGGCCCTTATGCCGCGGTAATTCCGTTGTTTATTACTCAAATGCTGGCTGGAAAAACTCCGGTTATTTTTGGTGACGGCACTACAACGCGTGATTTTACTTACGTTGATAATGTAGTGCAGGCGAATCTTGCCGCA
>CALRTD020000531.1:0-3109 GCA_943371015.1 Synechococcus sp. UW140
TGAATTCGCAAGGCACACCGGCCTCGTGTATTCCGATGCCGGGCTTTGTGGCGGAGCCCTGTGCGGCGGATTGCGAAGAAGCCTGCAAGCAGCTTTACGAACGGCCTGACGGCAACGGCGGCTGGCGGTATTACGATGCCGATGCACAGGAAATTACCGGACAACCCAACGCCGCTGCCACCGCACAGGCATTAACAGCAGCCTGTCAGACACAGATGTGTTCCAGTCCGCCGCTGCCCGATCCGTGCAGTATTGCAAGGGGCAATATGCTGATTGATATGTCGCCGAACGGGCAGTACTTTGGTACGACCACCGATTTATTCAGCACGCACCCCAAGTCGGCCGATATGCTGACAGCCATTAACAATTATCCGGTAACCGGCACCCATGCGTTTACCAGTTGGGCACAGGTACGCAGCAACTGGGAGGAAGACTGGGCAGAAGTACTGCTGAGCTGGCATCCTGAGTATTGTGCATGGGATTATTTCTGCAACCGTACCTGCTCGTATTCGGTTACTCCGGAAGGTCAATCGTCCACTCAGGTCACTGCAGGGCAGCAACAGTATCACGATTATACGCAACTGCTCTTTACCCATCACGATGGTAATTACCCGAATACCAGCACCACCGTTTTCGAACTTTTCAATCCGCTGAACAGCGGATATTCAGCCAATACAGCAATCCCCAATACCTATCAGCCCAATGCGGTTGATCAGACCAACCAATATACCGATCCTTATTTCGGGGGAGCCTGCGATTTTGATATTTGCTCCACAGCAACATTTGTTTCTGCCGAAGCGCGGCTGAACCAGCACCTGTTTAACTTTTTACCGGTCTATACCAATGTTAATCCAACCGTATTCAGCGGTGTATATCACAGCATCTGGTATGTGCTCGAAGATCCGAACAGCATCCACACCGGCACACCGGCTTCTACCGGTCTTGCCCAGCAAACCATTGATTTTTACAAAGCCCTTCACGGCGACGGTACCAATCCCGGCACACTGGGTACAGGTGCCGGCCAGATCACCCCGTTTTTATTCTTCGCGGGCAATTACAACTATTTCAAACAGTTAGTAATTGCACAAGGTTTTGAAGCCGATGCCGATGTCCAGACCTGCCAGCAGGACAAGCAGGGCAGCGTTTACGGTTACCTCACTACAGTAAACGGCCATCCCATAACAGCAGGCGGACAAGTGGTGTATTATCCCGAAAACGCGGTGCTCGCATTGCACGGCAGCGGCTGCACGGCTCCCGATTACACCGCGTTGTTTGCTGCCATAGAGGCGCAAATGGATACGATGTATGCCCAGTTTGATACATCCGCCACACAGCTTCCTGCGAACAATTACACACAGGCCATTTGTTCGTGCGAAGGTTTGCAAACCTTTATTACTAATTCAGGACTTGCGGCTACTGATTATGCAGGCATTGCCACAGCGATGAACGATGTGTTTGAAGCGGGTACAGTAACCGGTACACAGGTAAGTCAGTGGTTGGCCACCTGCGCACAAACCACCTACACAATGTCCGATCTGACCGGTTTCCCGGTGGATCTGGCCTGCGCACCGGACAGTGTACAGGTTGGTGCATCAACGGTAAACGAACTGCTGCAGGGTGAATGCGAGCAGGAAAACAGCGATCTGAACAACACCAACACAGCTATGGTGTTTCAGACGATGGTGGCTAATGCGGCATCCGCATGGCGCAACCGCTATGCCGATGAATGTTTGCGCAAGCTCAATGCCAAAGAAGTGTTTACCGCTTCATATACCCTGAACGAATATCACTATACACTGTACTACTACGATCAGGCCGGAACGCTGGTAAAAACAGTTCCGCCCGAAGGGTTCCGTGCGGTAAACCTTACTGCCGATGCTTTGAACAGCAACGGTACCGACGATGGCATTGATATTAAAAACCACCGCAACGGTGTTGCGGGTGCCCCCTTTACACCTGCGGCGCACCAGATGGTAACCAACTACAAATACAACAGCTTACAGCAAACCACCCAGTCCAGCTCGCCTGATGTGCTGAGTGCGAACCTTGTATTTTACGATAACTTAGGCCGTGTGGTGGCCACACAAAACGACCGCCAGCGCGATGCGAACTACAACGGAACACCAGCTTACAGTTATGTGCTGTATGATGCATTAGGCCGTGCGTATGAAGGCGGACAACTGCACCACGCTACTGTGCTTACCGATAAAACGGCGCGCAATCCGGCACTGTATGCTGCTTGGTTAGCCGCTGCCACACAAAAAGAACAGGTGACCCGCACGTATTTTGATGCTTCGCTCAATGCGACCGTGGCGGGGTATTTCCCCGGCGGCACCCAGCAAAATGTACGCGGACGGGTAACCACAGTTACTTACGAAGAAACCGACGACAATAACCCGGCTACATACAACAGTGCAAGTCATTTCAGTTATGATATACATGGCAATGCGAACTTACTGATCCAGCAAAACAACGCCATGGGCAGCGGGGTAATGGCGGTGAAGCGGATTGCTTACGAATACGATTTAATCAGCGGCTCGGTGCTGGCGGTGCATTACCAGCAGGGGGAGTTTGATGAGTTTCATCACCGGTATGAGTATGATGCAGAGAACCGTTTGGTAACGGCTTTCAGCAGCCGCAACGGAGTGGTATGGGAAAAAGAAAGCCGCAACATTTACGCTGCAACCGGACAAATGATGCGCCATGAACTGGGCGATAAATTGGTGCAGGGCACCGACTATGCTTTCACTTTGCAGGGCTGGTTAAAAGTAATGAACGCCGGCAGCCTGAACACACAGCGCGATCTGGGCAAAGACGGTTACAGCGAAGACATTACCGGCAAAAACAGTGTGAACCGCGATGCGGGGCAGGATGCCGTAGGTCAGGTATTGGGCTATTATGGTAATGATTACTGGTCGCCGGCGTTGGGGGCGGTGAGTACGGCAAACAGCTTTATTCCCAAAGTAAGCAGCACCACCACACAGGCCGATTACCGCGATCTGTACAACGGCAATATTGCGTATCAGGTAGTGAGTTTGATGAGTGAGCAGCAGTTGGCGATTGATAACCAGTTGACAGCTTACCGGTACGATCAGTTGCAGCGGATTAA
>CALRTD020000532.1:0-3109 GCA_943371015.1 Synechococcus sp. UW140
AAACGAACGGTTGGTAGTTCCGGGTTCCAGAAGTCCGAGAGTTACATCAATTTCTACTTCAATGAGCTGATTGCTGCGCTTATTGGCCATGCGAAACATAAGTCCGCGCTGATTAACGCGGTAGGGGGCAATGATTGCATGTGTGCTGTACATAAGATTTGCTTTTGGCTTCGAAAAGCGGCCATAAAGCAAACCGGTAGCCATGGCAAAGCCCAGCAGTCCAAGCATTGATTCCAAAGCGGCAACAGTGCTTGCCGCTGCACCCATCGGACTGATACGCCCGTAACCAAGTGTGGTAAGGGTTTGCGAGCTGAAGAAAAAAGCATCGAGGTAGCGCTCTCCAACTGTAATCCCTTCGATACCTGCCAAATGCTCGGTACCGATAAGCAAGTATATGAAGGCAAAGATCAAGTTCACGATGATATAAAAACAGATCACGATGAGCAAAAACTTGCTCCACGACATGAATATAAGTCTGTTGTAAAGTTCAAATGAGCGGAAGCGGGGCAGCCCGATTCGCTTTACGTTAAAACTGCCGTCTTTATTAAGACTCCGGCTAGCATTGCTTTTAGTTCCGAAGCCGAGATCGTTGGTTACAGCGGTGCTGCGGCGGTTGATGCGCATTGAGATTATTACTATTGATTAGGCAAACTAATGCGAATTAATGAAGTCAATATAGGTTGGATGAGTTTAAAATCAAACCTTTTTTGAAACTAATTTCTCCTTCAGATACACCCCTGTTGATGACGTTTTACTCTTCGCCATTTGCTCGGGTGTGCCTTCAAAAACAAGATGCCCGCCGTTTTGTCCGCCTTCCGGACCGAGGTCAATTACCCAGTCGGCACATTTCACTACATCCATGTTATGTTCAATGATAATGAGTGAATGGCCCTGTGCAATTAATGCATTAAACGCATCAAGCAGTTTACGGATGTCGTGAAAATGCAGGCCGGTTGTAGGCTCGTCGAAGATGAATAGTGTTGGCGGCTGGTTATGCCCGAGGCCGAGGAATGATGCCAGTTTGATACGCTGTGCCTCACCGCCTGAAAGTGTGCTCGACGATTGTCCGAGATGCACATAGCCAAGGCCGGTATCCTGCAGCGGACGAAGTTTGTTGACAATCTTTTTGCCGTGATTTGAGCCATCATTGAAAAACGTAATGGCATCATCAACGGTCATTTCAAGTATATCGGCAATGTGTTTTCCGTTGTGCTGTACTTCTAGCACTTCTTCTTTGAAGCGTTTGCCTTTGCAGCCTTCGCAGAGCAAATGCACATCGGCCATAAATTGCATTTCAACTACAACTTCGCCTTCGCCTTCGCACACTTCGCAGCGTCCGCCTTCTACGTTAAAGGAGAAATGTGAGGCTTTGTAGCCACGCATTTTGGAAAGTTGCTGCTCGGCATACAGTGCACGAATTTCATCGTACGCTTTTACATAAGTAACCGGATTCGAGCGCGATGATTTACCAATCGGATTCTGGTCGATAAACTCTACAGCTGCAATGTGTCTGAAATCACCATTGAGGCGGTCGAAATGTCCGGTTTGTTCGCCATATCCGCCAAGGTGTTTTTGTACAGCCGGGTACAGAATGCGCTTTACCAGTGTTGATTTTCCGGATCCGCTAACACCTGTAATAACTGTCATTACATCGAGCGGAAATTTCACACTCAGGTTCTTGAGGTTATTCTCGCGGGCGCCGCTTACTTCGATGTGAGCTTTCCACGGACGGCGTTTGGCTGGCACGGGAATTACTTCGCGTCCGGTTAAGTATTTTGCGGTGAGACTGTCTGAGAGAAGAAGATCACTGTGAAGGCCAGAGAAGACAACTTCTCCGCCAAGTGTTCCGGCCATCGGTCCCATATCTACAAGCACATCTGAAGCGCGCATAATTTCTTCGTCGTGCTCAACTACAATAACTGTATTGCCAATATCGCGAAGACCTTTGAGTACCCGAATCAGCCGTTCAGTATCGCGCGGGTGAAGACCAATGCTGGGTTCATCAAGAATGTACATGGAACCCACAAGGCTGCTTCCCATTGAGGTAGCAAGGTTGATACGCTGCGATTCGCCGCCCGAAAGTGTAGAGGAGAGGCGATTGAGCGTCAGGTAGCCTAAACCAACATCACAGAGAAAACGCAAGCGGTTGGTGATTTCAGTGAGCAGGCGTTTGGCAACCTGTTTATTGTGTTTGTCTAATTCAATATTCCCGAAAAACTCAAGTGCATCTTCAACCTGCATCAGTACAATATCGCTGATTGATTTTTCGGCGACTTTAACGTAGTTGGCATCTTTGCGCAAACGTGTTCCGCGGCAATCGGGGCAGGTTGTTTTTCCGCGGTAGCGCGAAAGCATTACCCGGTATTGGATTTTATAGCTCTGTTCTTCCAGAAATTTGAAAAAGTCGTTAAGTCCCCAAAAATATTTGTTGCCTGTCCACAGCAGTTTACGCTGTTGTTCGGTTAATTCGTAAACGGGTTTGTGAATGGGGAAGTCGAACTTGTAAGCATTCATGACCAGTTTTTCTTTCCATTCGCCCATTTTTTCGCCTTTCCAGCAGGCAACAGCATCTTCGTAAATCGAGAGGCTTTTATTGGGGATTACCAGATCTTCATCAATGCCGATAACATTTCCGAATCCTTCGCAGGTTTTGCAGGCACCAATTGGGTTGTTGAAGCTGAAGAAATGCACATTCGGTTCATCAAACTGAATGCCGTCGGCCTCAAAGCGGTTGGAGAAGTGGATGCGACCGGGTGCGGCGGGATCTTCGGCTTTTTTCTTTTTGCCTTTTGCGGCAGGAGCGGGGGCGGGGGCATCGGCAAGCTGAATGATGCAGTAGCCTTCACCTTCGTAGAACGCAGTTTGTACGGAATCGGCTAACCGCGAGCTGGCATCTTCATCGTCCGGATTTACGGCAATACGGTCGATTACAATGTGCATCTCATCTTTTTCAGAAAGCGAAGAAACATTGATTTCGTTCAGCTTGAGCAGTTCGCCATTGCAGAGAATGCGTGTAAAACCTTGCTGCAGGAGCAAGCCGAGTTGCTCTTTGAGGGTTTTCTCGGGCTTTGCATGCAGGGGGGCGAGGATGAGCAGGCGGGTTTGGGGG
>CALRTD020000533.1:0-3106 GCA_943371015.1 Synechococcus sp. UW140
TTCTTTAGTCAGTCCGGTTTCAAAAATTAAAGAAGTGCGGCAGAGAATGGTTGCACTGCAGCGTCTGATGGGGGCTGATAAAGGTGTGGTGATGGATGGCAGAGACATCGGAACAAATGTGTTTCCGGATGCAGAACTCAAGCTGTTTATGACTGCTGATGTTGATGTGCGTGTGCAGCGCCGGGTTGATGAGCTGCGTGCAAAAGGACAACCGGTAAGTCTTGACGAAGTTCGGCAGAATCTCATCAACCGCGATTACGAAGATTCACACCGTAAAGAAAATCCGCTTGTACAGGCTTCTGATGCCGTAGTGCTCGATAACAGTGAGCTCAGTCGCGATCAGCAGCTTGATTTTGTGCTCAATCTTATTGCCGATCTGAAAATAGAGGCTTAAGCATTTTTTGTTTTTCGGAACATCGGATTACCGATTTTAGTTACCATCCATCCCCACGCAATCATTGCCAGAATTCCTACAACCAGAGGCCAGCGTACGTCGCTGCCGGGCAGTATAACAAGGTAAAGAGCTCCCCGCAACAGGATCCAGATGAACGTAAAAATCATCAATGCGCGTAAAAACGCGGTTTTGCCTTTTAGCAACAACTGAATAATTCCTCCCGCAGAGCAAAGCAAAACAAGCAGAGCGAGAACAGGCCCCATCAACTTTGTAAGCGGAAGATCAGTACTGAGCGGCTCAATGGTAAGATGCGCATAAATAAAAATTCTTGCCAATACACTGTCGAAATCGGCCGATGAAAAAGCAAGCCCAAGAAAAGGCTGAATAAAAATTAAGCCCGAAAGAAGCAGCACCCGATTGCGTTCGTTTGATTTCATACTGTATTAGTTAACTGTTGATTCACGAAGTGTAAGTAAAACAGTCATCGCCCGCTGAAGTTCAGCCGCATTTCGTCCGTTGCACCAGGCATGCAAATATCGTTGCTTTCCGGTTTTATAATCGATAATAACTTCTTCGTGCTGCCAGCGTGTGGTTGTAAATTTTACCCAGGTTACTTCTCTGCCCAGCAACATTCGTTTCTGCTCTGTGCGAACATAATCGCCCTGCGGGTTTTCTTTATTGGGCGAATTACCAATGTAGAGTGCGGCTTCCAACACATCATACGTTGAGGTGTCTTTGGGTGAAATTGTTGCAAATACAAAATTTGTGTCTTGCGAAACGCTGATGTGCATATCGGGAGGGAGTTCAAGACTAAGCCCTGTTGAACCAATGGAAACTGTTTGCACAGACATATACGGAAGACTGTCTGCCGAGGCAGAATCGGCCGGCGGCTTTACTGAAACAGGTTCACTGCAGGAAAAAAGAAACAGCAGAGCAGCGGAAGCAGCAACAATTTTCATGAAACAAAGATAACAGGAGAGAGCTTGTTAAACCGCACCAATAGTGATTTTACAGCGATCTGCTCAACGGCAATAATGTGCAGTTCGTCGGAACTTTTGCCATTGATAAAGATAACATGCACCGAATCAGGTTAAAAAGACTACCTTTGCGGCCTATATTCGTTCTGATGTCATTATTTTCTGAGCTGGGCCTCAAGCCCGAACTCGCAGCTGCAGTAGCCGACCTCGGCTTCACACAGCCCACTCCAATTCAGCAACAGGCTATTCCGCTGTTGCTTGCCGCCGAAGCCGATTTTATCGGTCTCGCCCGCACAGGTACAGGAAAAACAGCCGCTTTTGGCCTTCCGCTTCTCCACCATATTGAACTTGCTGACCGTGTTCCGCAGGCCATTGTGCTTTGCCCTACACGCGAACTTTGTTTGCAAATTACCGAAGACCTTAAAAAGTTCGCGGTAAAGCTTAACGGGCTTCGCATTACTCCTGTTTATGGTGGTTCCAGTATCAGTATCCAGATCAAAGAATTGCGTTACGGTACTCACATTATTGTTGGTACACCGGGTCGCGTGCTTGATCTTATCCAACGCGGTGCTGTGAAACTTGGTGATGTCCGCTTTGCGGTACTCGATGAGGCCGACGAAATGCTGGATATGGGTTTCCGCGATGATCTCGATACCATTCTTGCTGAAACACCTGCCGAAAAACGCACTTGGTTGTTTTCTGCTACAATGCCTTCGGGCGTGTCGCGCATTGTTGGCCGTTACATGACCAATCCGCAAACTGTAAAAGTACAGGGCGCGCAAAAAGGCGACGGGCAAATTAATCACTTCCATTGCGTGGTGCATGCCCGCGACCGTTATTTAGCGCTTCGCCGTTTGGTAGATGCTAATCCGGGTGTATATGGCATTGTGTTTTGCCGCACCCGTGCCGAAACACAGGAAGTAGCCGATCATTTGATTCGCGATGGCTACACAGCTGATTCGCTTCACGGCGATCTTTCGCAGGCACAGCGTGATCATGTAATGAAACGTTTCCGTGGCCGCGCGCTGCAATTACTTGTTGCTACTGATGTAGCTGCACGCGGTATCGACGTTGATGAAATTTCGCATGTATTCCACTATCAGTTACCTGATGAAGTGGAAAGCTATACACACCGTTCGGGCCGCACAGGTCGCGCTGGTCGCACCGGCGCATCTATTGTACTGCTCAACATGAAAGAAACCGGTAAGCTGCGTCAGTTGGAGCGCCTCATGGGCAAACCCATTCCGCATTTGCCGGTACCTACTGCCGAAGATGTAGCTGCTGCTCAGCTTAAAGCATTTGCTGCAAAACTTCGTGATACAGAAGTGGATGAAAAACTCATGGGCGAACATTTGCCGGTAGTGCTCGAAGAGCTCGAAGGCCTGAGCCGCGAGGATCTTGTATCGCGCATTATGGGTATGCAGTTCAGCCGTCTGTTTACCGATTATGCAAAAGCCCCTGATCTTAACGCACCCGTGCGCGGACAGAAAGGCGAACGCCCGGAGCGCGAAGAACGCCGCCAAATGGAAGGCGAGAAGCATACGTTCTTTATCAGCATCGGCCGGATGGATGGTGTTGAAGCAGGGGAACTGCTCCGCGTGCTTTGCGATCAGCTCAACGTGAGCCGCGATCATATCGGGCGTATTGAGCTCAAGCACAATTTCTCGTTTGTACAAACTATTGCGCTTACACCAGATCAAGTGGTTGGCGCATTTGATAACTATGCTTACCGTGG
>CALRTD020000534.1:0-3072 GCA_943371015.1 Synechococcus sp. UW140
CTCGAGCTTTTCTTCCCACTCGCTCATGAGTGCGATCTGAATCTGCGGTGCGCGAAGCAACTCAGCCCAGAGCGGCAGATTCTGAATGATGATTGCAGAAACATCACCATGATACGATTCGTAATCGTCGAAAAAATCGGTTTTGTGGCTGCCGCCTAAAGCCAGATTTTTTCCGGTAAACAACTGATGTTCGGGATAGCAGTTGCAATAAATGGAAACCATGTCTTTACCGCCTTTGTAATGGCAGTCGTAAAGCGATTCTTCGGTTACCGGAATAAATTTACTCTTATCGCCCGTTGTGCCTGATGATTTTGCAAACCATTTAACTTCTGTAGGCCAGAGCAGATGCTGCTCACCGCGGCGCAGCCGTTCAATCCACGGCTTCAGGTTATCGTATTCGTGAATAGGTACACGCTCACGAAACTGATCCATAGTTTTGATGTCCTGCATGCCGTGCAGCTTACCAAATTCAGTCTCTTTCCCTGATTCCATCAGCTTGCTGAACCACTCGGCCTGTACATCATGCGGGTATTTGCGGAACAGATCTATCTGGTGCATCCGCTTTACCATGAGCCATGAAGCTATTGAGTTGAAAAGAGCCATACTGTGGTTTTCGCTGATATCTGTTCTGTGTAAACTTACTGAGTTTGCAGCGAATAAAAAATGTGCAGCATTAATGTTGGATGAAGATGGTTATGAATCGCCTGCGGTAAAACCCTACAATTATTCGTCACTGCCCAAGACAGGTGGTACGTATAAAGATCAGGTTAAACTGAAGGAGCAGAACCTGTATGGCAGTTCTCGTGCAGGAATTCCTCTGGTTGATTTACTTTTTTCAGCTAAAGGTTATACCTTTAATTCATACAATGGTTTGCTGCTGAGCGGTACAAATACTGCACAGGTGAGCAATCCGGCTTCACAAATTTCGTTTGTTCGTATGGTTGGGCAAAAGGTGTATGAAATGGCGAATCACTTGGGTAATGTGCTGGTGACGGTGACGGGTGGGCGGTTTGTGCTCAATTCTGGTTCTGCGGTGACCGGCTACAATGCTGTGGTGAAATCAGCGATGGATTATTCGGCTTTTGGGGTTATTCTTGAAGGGCGTAAATCTGTTCCTGCTTCTGGTGAGCATCGGTATGATTTTAATGGTAAGGAAACGGATCAGGAGACGGATTGGCAGGATTATGGGTTTAGGATTTATAATCCTAAGTTGGGTAAGTTTTTGAGTGTGGATCCGTTGAAGAAGTCCTATCCATATTACACGCCATATCAATTTGCAGGCAATAAACCGATTATTGCTATTGATTTGGATGGATTAGAAGAATATATTGTTACAAGAACATATAACCCAGTAACAGGTCAAGTGACTTCTCTAACTCAATTTGTACCGATTCAAAATAGGCAACGTATAGTAGATAATGAAGGTAACTTAACTTATAGAAATGGAGTTGATTATGTTTTTGTTAATCCCACAACTGATCAAGCAACAACCATACAAATGTTTGACTTTATTCAAGGGTCAAAAGAATCTGATAGCCGTACCAGATTGTTTTTTTATTATCCAACTAGATCTGATGCTGAACAGGGTGTAAATCGACAAATAGGGACTTTAGGAAACGCAAATGGGCAGACTGTAGCACAAGGGAAGCCCATAGTAAGTGGCAATCCAGATCGAGTTTTAGGTGGCAAATTGGATACATACATTCTTCCGTCAATTGAAGAATTTTATACCACAAATAATTCAGTAGTTACAACACAAAATATTAATGCCGCTGCTCTCGCTGATTATCTTATTGCGAATCCAAATTTAATAGCAACTATTGATGGTTATACTGACAGAGTGGGTAGTGAAAGTAGCAACATGGTGTTATCTCAAAATAGAGCGGACGGTATTCGGCAAGCCATAATAAATAACGCCATGCAGTCTGGTCAGTACTCACAGGCTCAAATTGATGACTTATCAACTCGATTAGTAGCAGTTGGTCATGGAGAAAACCAAGCTGCTGCAAATGGAGCTCCAGACAATACGCCAAATGCTCAAGACAGAACAACAAAAGTTACAATAACACCAAGATAAAAATGAAGAAGATATTGGGAGTAGGCATTATTTTAATGAGCATAGTTATATGCTATAGTTTTTCTTTACCCAGAGTTATACCCGTTTCTGGGTCATATGATAATGGTTCGAAAGAATTCATGGGCTATACTTATTTGGGAATGAAAATCGGCCATTGGACTTATTGGTACAAAAATGGACAAAAGGCAAAGGAAGGATTTTGGCGATTAGACGATTACATGGAATCAACACTTACTATCAATGTAGACTCTCTATACTCTTCATTGATTACTCCCGATGATGATAGGAATTTATTTTTGCAAATAACAACTGATACAAATAATAACACAACCGTTGTCGTTTTAAATGAATTGTGGTCTAGGGGTTGGTATGAGAATGGTAGAGTAGAAAAAGACTTTATGTATGATAGCCTATCCGGTATTACTAAGCAATATACCTATCGAAATGACAGTGTGGGGACGATATCTTCAGTTATTGAATATAAGAAAGGTAAAAGAATATATTAGTCGCGCATCAAATTAGGGTTGTGTTCCAGACTTCAGTGAATATTAACTTCGGAAATGATGACGCTTCGCTAGCTACGATAAAAGAAGCCTATAATAGTGATGAAAAAATTCGCGCTAAAATAGATATTATGTTGATCTATATGAATAGAAATCCAAACATGAAGATGACGCTAACAGGAAATACTGACGCATCGCCTAGTAACTATAAGAGTAATAATCGTAATAATTCTAAGACTCGGGGTAATGGAGCTTTGTCATGGGACAGGGCTAACAATCTAAAGAGCTTTATATTAGAATTATCAAGCTCGGCAAGATCATCTTTAGAAGATAGTGTAATAGTAGTTGGAGCTGGAGAAACCAATGCAAATGGGAATAGCGGACAGCAATATAGAAATGTCCAAGTAACATACAAATAATAGTAATATGAAAAGAGGATTAATTATTTTTTTATTCTTAAATGTATCTTGTTTTTTTTCAAAAAGCACATAT
>CALRTD020000535.1:0-3062 GCA_943371015.1 Synechococcus sp. UW140
ACCGAAGCATTTGCTGCTGCCGGAACATCATGCCAGTAAATCATTACTTTAACACGACCGGTTGATGAAGGCACAGTAATGTTGTGTGTGTTTGACCCGCTGTTGCTGATGCTTCCGCTTGTGTAGTATTGCTGCTGAATTGCTTTAACCGCTTTGCGTGCATTGATACGGCCATAACCATAAATAAAATCAGGACCGGCATTGCCCAAATCATCGGCAGTGTTCATGATAATACCTTTCATGAGTGCCGAGGGCGGATTTACGTTTCCATTTAAATCTTTGTAGGCTTCGTAAAGCTGCGAGAATGTGCCTGACACAGCCGGGCACGACATAGATGTTCCTGTTTTGAAGCCGTAGTCGTCGGTATCAATTGTAGAATATACGTTTGTACCAACGGCACTTACTTCGGGCTTCATACGCCCGTCGTGTACAGGGCCGCGGCTCGATGAGTTGGCTGCAACATCAATATAAGTCAGGTTAGCAACTGCAATTGAGTTTTTAGAATGTTTGTGTCCGCCGGTAATATTTCCCCAGCCAGAACCAGCGCCATAACCGCAATCGGATGTGCCCTGATTGCCCCCTGAAAATACGTGAATCAGCGAAGGCATGTCAATAATCTGCTGATCGAGTGTTTGTGCGAACGTAGTGTAACCGGCATTGCAACCATCGCTGTAGCTGGTTGATGTGATGACAATACCGTTTGAAATGTAGTGATTATAGATACTATCGAAACCCTGATACGGTGCGGCTTCATACACATACAAATTGGCCCCCCAGCCCATACCGCGGGTTAGCGGATCTTTGTTGCCGCCGCCCATAATAATGCCGGCGCAATGATCGCCGTGGTCGCCGCCGTTGAAGGTGATGTATTGCTGCATCAAACGTCCGGTGTAGTCCACGTGCTGCCCAATGATGCCGTCGTCTTGCAGCATTACGTTAACACCGGCTCCGGTGTAGTGCAGTCCCGAAGCAAAATCCTGCGCCACCATGTTGTTGCGGTGGTTGGTGCGGCCTACGTTGTTATCGGGTTGCGGAATGTTGTCTTTCAGCTCGGCAGCAGCAACAAACGGCTCACTGCAAAAACTTTCGATAGCTGAAACCGGCATGTAGGCTGTAACGCGGCGGCTGTTTGCATTGGCATAGGTGACAGTGAAGTTAGCCGCTTCGAGGCGGTTCAGCACTTCCTGCAATTGCACATCAGCGTAATAAGTAAATGTTATGCCTGCATGTCCGTTTGCATCCATTGCAAAAGCCGGAAACTCCTGAGAAGCTAATGCAACGCGCAATTCAAACAACTGCTTGGCGCGGCCGGTAATTGCATAAACGCCTTCAATTCCGAAACCCGGAACCGAAGTCACTGCAGCATCAATTGAAACCACATACGTTTTAGAAGCTACGTATTCGAGCACATGAATGCCCGCAGCTTTGAGCGTTGCCCGTTCATCGGCTCCAACATAGTTGGCAAAGCGGATATGGCGGAAATAGCGCCCGTTTACAATTTCCGAAGGTTCGGGAGCAGCGCCTTCCCAGGGGTTTGCTTTAAACTGGTAAACGATAGTGCCCGATACCAGCGGAAGGTTGAATGAAGATTGCGCAGCAAGCTGAACAGAGGCCAGCACGAAGCCGGCTGCAAGTAGTTTTCTGATCATTTTTTGGGTGTTGAGCCTACAAGATAAGAGTTTCAACGGCTTTTCAGCCACCGCGAAATTAAAATGGGTGTAAAGACATGATTTTCGGGGAAATGTGCTGAAAAACAGGTGGCAGATGCTTGTCAGCTTCAACAAAACAGCAAGGTATTGTTTACTTTTTTGCCGGCGTTGGCCAAGGTTTTACAGGAGCTTCTTTCAGCAGTTCACGCAGCGGCTTAATGTTAAATTTCGCCCGCTCGGCATCGGTTGTGGTGCTGTCGATGGGTGCCCAGAGCATAGCATCGGTTTTTTCGTCGTAAAATTTCTGTGTGCCGTATTTCTGAAAACCCTGCGTCATGGAAAGATACCTGTCGAGCGCAACAGCCGAAAAATAAAGTGCCGTAGTATCACCTGCATCCGCAGCACTTTTGCTGAGCTGATAAGCCAGCAGATAATTTTCGGCACTCAAACTTTTCAGCTCACCGTTGCAGTAGGTGAGACCGGTATGCTGCAATATAAGTGCTGCACCAAATTTGTCTTTGGGTGTGCGCACTTCGCCATTGGCTATGAGTTCAAAAATGCGTTTTCGGTGTTTTTCGTCTTGTTCTTCCAGTCCCGGTTTACCTTCAATCCGCATCCGCTGATCGGTTTCTACCATGGTTTTTATTTCTGCGTTGTCTTGCACTGTTTGAACTGTATCAGTCTTAGCAGGTTGTGTTGGATGTGTATTGCTGCAGGAACTGAGAATGCTGGTTAAACTTAATGCTGCCAGTAAGATGTATGTGGTGTTCATGTACTACTTTTTTTTGCAATGGTAATTACAATGTTCAGCACGAGTCGTTGACTTTGGTTAATTTATGTGAGGATTTTTTACTTATAGAAATTACCTTCATCAACATAAAGCCTACTATCCTAATTCACACTTTTACATGACAGCCCCAAACAAATACAAACTCACCAAAGAAACTCTAAAATTCGACAAGAATTTCAAAAACGAATTTGACCTTATCATAAGTGAACGCAACAGCGACGAGTTTGACAGAACAACAATATTGACTATTACTAACAGTCAAGAAGAAAGGATAAGTATAAGGTTTGATTGGAGTAATCTTTCAACTAACGAACATGAGTTCACTACTTTGATAATAACAGAAACTGACAAACTTTTTTTCGGCTCAAGATTTTATTGGGGAATAATAGACTTAACACTGAAGAAGATTGACCGAATCGAGAATTGTCTGACATTTTGGAAATTTGAGAAACATGGTGATAGAATAGTTGTAATCACAGAACTTCTTGCTGTATCGCTATACTCTACTGGGGAAGAAATTGACCAAATTCCAATAGACCCGCCATTTGAAAGTAAAGTCTTCAATGACAAAATAGAATTTCAAAGCCCCGTTTATGGCAAACGAACACTAAAATTAGTGAAGT
>CALRTD020000536.1:0-3033 GCA_943371015.1 Synechococcus sp. UW140
CAGCTGCGATGCTTTTACATAATACTTTTCTGCCTCTGCAAACTTTCCCTGAGCTGTTGACACATGTCCTAAACCTGCAAGTGCAAACGGATAATCAGGACGTTCATTCAGTGCAAGCTGATATTGCATCACAGCACTGTCGGGAGCTCCGGCATTTTCATACAAATGACCAAGTACAGTGCGCGTCCAGGCAGTTTGTTCTAACCCCGGATAACCGGCAGCAACAGCCAATTTCATGGCAGAAATTGCGCCCGGCAAATCGCCATGAATTTCGCGCAGATAAGATATGCGTGAGTAGGAACGGATATCAGGACGAATGGAAATCATTTTATCCGCCATCTTCACCGCTTCCGGGTAATTTCCTAATTCAACATGAGCATCACAAAGCAAACCGTAGATGAATGCATTGTCAGCATTTATTTTTTGTGCTTTGGTTGCAGTAGCCAGTGCTTCTGCAAAATGATGCTGCGAAAGTTCAACTGTGGCTTTGCAGCAAAGTGTTTCAAAATTCTCCGGTTCTTTTTTCAGAATGCGTTCGCAAAGTTCGAGCGCTGCTTTATCGTAATAAGCATGATCGCCTGTATTGCGCGCTTCCTGTATGTATGCCTGCACCAACTGCAGCATTACTTTGTAATTATCAGGATTCGCCTCCAGTTCGGCAAGAAGTCCTTCTATCGCTGCTTTTGTATTCAGCCATTCGGCAGACAACGCATACGTACCGCGCGGCTCTTTGTAACGCGGAATAGTTGCTTCGGCTTTATCAGAAAAAACAACAATCAGTGCTGCAAAAATTGCAGTAACTGCAATCAAAGCACCATATAAATTCTTTCGGGTAGGTTTCATTTCAAATCAGCGTTTTTTTTGAAATTATACCGGGAAGCCTTTACTCTAAAGGCTTCCCGGTAATGAAACTATTTTGCAACATTTACTTTTATCGACTGAATAAGTTTACCATCGCCATAAAGTGTGGCAATGTAAACTCCTGCAGAAAGTCCGTTCACATTCCAGCGCTGCTCGAATGTACCGTCCTGCATCGGCTGGTCGTTAATCACAACATCAACCAATTTCCCGCTCAGGTCGCGCACTTCCAAACGTACACGAGCCGGTGAAGTAATGTAGTAACGGAATGTAGTTACATCAACTGCCGGGTTCGGATAGTTTTGTGCAAGACCAGCTCCCGGAGCACCAATGTTGATGCCGTAACCGTTGTTACCTGTAGGCAGCGGAGTGGGACCTCCGCAGCGGCCATAACCACTCCACGGTGCCTGAACATAAGGGAAACCGGTTTTAAACAATGTATCGTTTGCTTCAATGCCGGTGGTGTAACCAAGTACGCCAAGCAAGTTGGGAGTAACCGGATTGCCCGATGTAAAATCATCGTACCACAAACCAATTGCTGCAAGTGCAACACCGCTTACTGCCTGAAGTTCGATGCGTGTTACATCGTCTTCCAAACGGCGACCGTTGGGGAAACCATCCATATTCGGAATCCACTGCAGGTTAGCATTTGCATTGTAGGTTGGGTTGGTAAGTCCTAAAACAGCCGCCTGTACAATGCCCAGCGAACTGAAATCAGGGTGGTTACGCGGTGTGATCGGAACTGCCATGTTCAAACGCAGCATATCACCAAATGTGGGCAGGAAGTTGTTGATGAACGGTTTTCCAACGGCAAGCGGGTTGCCGTTTTTGCCGGTAGCCAACTGATAAGGCGCAAGGTTGGGAACACCGGTGTAGAAAATCGGCAGAAGATCTACTGAACGCGGTTTGCCCTGACGGAGCAGATAGTTACCAAACAAGTTGGTATCAAGCGCTGTGCCTGCACCGCCATTGGTAGCGCGAATCGGCCAGAGACCATCATGCGTGTTACCAAAGTCAAACGACTGAAGTGAGTTGCGCTGAATGCGAAGTGCAGAAAGTGCGGGAACCGCTCCGCCAAACAATGAGTTATCCATGTACAAACCGAGTTCCGGATTGCAGAAATACTCTTCCATTGCCGGATCTTCGTTGTAAGGTGTAAGCGAATTCCAGCGGTCTTTATCGCCAATTGGAATTACAGCTTCGTTGGTGAGCGGCATTCCGATGCGTGAAACCTGCACCCATGAACCGCTGTACGATTCTGTACCGTTGGCGTTGAGTGTGCGGATTTGCTGACGGCTTGCTGATGCCCATACACCGATAATGTAATCGCTGTCAAGAATATTCACCGCAGCAGTAACCGGCTGACCGTTTTTCTGCAAAGTTGCAATCGGAATTTTCAGTGCAATGCTGTGGATGTTTTTACAAGCCACACCATCTTCGGGCGCATTCACACCAGTACCACCGGCGCGTGTTTGTCCGACATCAAAAATACCGCCGAGATCCACAAAGAACGGATCATCGGCCGGACCGCAGTACACAACTTCACCGCCGCCGCCTGTGGCATTGGTAATTGCAGCAGTCATGAGCGCATCGTAGTTGGCAGCACCCAAACCTACAGTCGGATCGCTGATAGAGCGAGGCCCGATGTTCGGCGGAGGTACAATGCCGTTGGTTACGATAGTGCTGAACGGACCACCGTTTACACTCTTCTCAGCAGTGTAGGTAGTTTTCAGGTTCTGCTGACCAAGACGGATGTTGAAGAACGTTGTGGGATCCTGGTTTACTTTGGTGAATGTGAAACGATAGGTAATATCGTCGCCCGCAGTACCGTCGTTTTCAACGTGAATTTCGTAGCGGATGTTTTCACCAAAAGAAGCATAGTTTGGACCGCCCTGCGGAAGCTGAAGCGGCACGTAATTCGCAATAATGGTTACCGTGTTGGTATCATCAGGACTGCGAAAAGCGTAGAGATCTGTATTGTCAGTGAGCGGATCGTTGGAGATCAGCGGTGCTTCCCGGTGGCTCGAAGCCTCTGCCGGTGAAGAAGCTGAATCAAGTGTGTAAAGGCCTGCGGTTGCAGCCAGAACACCTGAAACGCCCACCATGATTCGGATGAATATCTTTTTCATGTAGTTGTCTGTTTCAAGTTCCGATTATTGACCGCTGTGGTTGGCA
>CALRTD020000537.1:0-3029 GCA_943371015.1 Synechococcus sp. UW140
CGCCTGATCGTACTCAAAAGGAATAACCGTTTTGCCTGTTTTATCTATAAATCCCCATTTCCCGTTGAGCTCAACAGAAGCAAGTCCTTCAGAAAAGTTGTTGGCAGCTGTATATTGTGCAGCAATAATGAACTTGTTGTTGCTGTCGATAAATCCAAACTTATCGGCAACTTTTACACGCGCCAGTCCATCAATAAAATCATCGGCAAAAGGGTAGGAGAGCGGAATAACAGCTACGCCAGTTGTGTTAATGAATCCATACAGTCCGTTTTTAGCAACACGAGCCATACCGTTTTTAAACTGAGCGGCATCATCAAACTGAAAATCAATCGCCACTTTTCCGGCTGTATTTATATAACCGCGCTTGTTGTTTTTCAGCACAATTGCAAAACCTTCGCTGAAATCGCCTCCGGCATCGTAGCTCGCAGGGACAATTATTTCACCACTTGTCGATTTATAACCCACTTTCCCGTTTTCATAAAAGCGAACCGGTGCCTGAGCAGCCAGCAATGCCGAGAGCAGAGTTACTGAGATCAATAGCGCAATTTTTTTCATGGTCTTTAGTTGATTGGAATTAATGTTTTTGTCTTGTTCCTCTCTTTAACAATTACCCAGCCCTACTGTTCGGGCAGATTGCAGCAACCGGTCGGACTTTCAGCGCAGCAGATTAACATGCCCCAGTTTTTGAAAATCGTTTTCGGTTCCTCCGCATTCTGTTTGATAGCTGATGATATAAACGTAAGTGTCGTTCTGGCATTTAACACCATTCAGTGTGCCGTCCCAGCCCTGAGTAATTGAGTCGCTGATGAAAATCAGTTGTCCCCAGCGGTCATAAATCCGCATCGAGAAAACCGTTATCCCATCGCCTGCGGCATAAAATATTTCGTTTGTACCGTTTCCGTTGGGGGTAAATGTATTGGGCACATAAAGCATTCCGGAACTTGTTCCGCCGGTTACCTGCAGGGTATCACTTAACAGGCAGGTACCATTATCAACATTTACCCAGTACTGACCGGCTGCATTGGCGGTAATAACTCGCGCTGTATCGCCGGTGTTCCAGAGGTATGTGTTTCCCGGGCCGGCGTCAATTTCAACCGCAGGTACAAGGCAGAGGTTGCGGTTGTTGCCCAGTTCCAGATCAGGCCAAAAGCTTATGGTCACTGCATCAGTGGTTGAGCATCCGTTTTCGGTAACTGTTGCGGTGTAAAGTCCCGGTGCATCAACCAGTATCTGCTGTGTAAATTCGCCAGTATTCCAGTTGTGTACGGCGGTCGGATTTCCGGCATCCAACTGATAGCTATCGTCAGGGCAGAGTATGGTATCCGGGCCGAGGTTGACCACAGGCATCGGATGTATGGTAATAGCTGCCGAATCACTGAAAATACAAGGCCCGGCGGCTACTTCAACCCACCATATTCCGCTGGCATTGGGTTGTACGGTTTGTGTACCTGCCTGATTGCTCCAGGTGTAGGTATCCCAGCCATTTCCGGCATTAAGTGTGAGCGGCTGTCCGGCACAAATGGCTGTATCGGCACCAATATCGGGCTGAAAAAGATAAGTTACGTTTATACTGTCGGAGCCCGAGCAGTTGGCCAGCGAAACCAGCACGCCATAAGTGCCCGATGCCGAAACCTGCAGGGTTTGGTTGGTATCTGCCGCGCTGGTTGTCCACGCAAAAGTTCCGCCGGGATAGCCTGCATCAAGCGTTAGTGTTGCGTTGCCGCAGAGCACTGTATCGGCACCGAGGTTGGGCTGCGGAACTGCCGTAACCTGTATCGTGGTGGTGATCGTATCAGAAAGCTGTCCGCAATTGTTGTTGGTGATGATGGCCGTTACAGTAAACGTTCCGGCACTTGTGTAGGTGTAGGACGGAGCGGGCAGGTTACTGGTATCAGCAGCAGTTGCAGGATCCCCGAAATCCCAGGAATAGCTGAAGTTTGGACTTTGCGATGTAAGCTGGAAGGTAACAGGAAGCGGAAAGCAACCTGCGGTTGGGCTTGCAGTCAAATTAAACTGCACCGAAAAGCACGAAAGATCGGGCTGAAAGCGCCAGAGTGCATTGCTGGTAGCTCCTGCGGCATTGAGCAGTCCGCCAAACATCCAGAAATCGCCGTTGGGAGTTGTAAAGCTTAAATTCCCGGCCATTCCGGCGGGTTCGTTTGTGGCTGCGGGAACACCCTGTACACCAAAGTTTGCCGGTGTGTTGGGCGTCAAGCTGCCGCGAACATACACAAACTGATTAATGAGCGGATCAAAATACCAGACATCCTGCATAAACTGACTTTGGAGGGTAGAGGTAGCTCCGGAAGCCATCCAGAACCGGCCGCAGATGTCTTTCCAGCAGGTGCGCACTTCCATAAGTGCCGGCGGTTCGAAATTACCTGCTGTGCAGGCCGGTCCGAAAATGCCCGGCGAGTTGGGCGCATTGCTTCCGCCCATCCATGTCCACTGGTTGGTGGCCGGATTGAAGCGCCACATGTCATTGTAGCAATTCCCAAACCGGTTGCCGCCAAACATCCAGAAATTACCGGCGGCATCTGTCCAGTGGTTATACGAACTGCGGCTGCCGGGTGTGTTTAGTGCTGAGGGCACCTGCAACGTGCCGTAGTTGGGGAATGCATTTGTGGTATTGGGCCCGCTCATCCATGTCCAGTTGTTGGTAGCGGGATTGTATCTCCACATATCGCTGTAAAAACCGCCGCCGCCTTCGCCGCCAAACATCCATAAATCGCCGGCTGCATCTATCCAGCAGGCGCTGCCTTCGTGCCGGCTGGGCGGATTGTTTGCGGGGGCTGCTACGGTAAGCGTTCCGTAAATTCCGGCCTGGCCTGAAAGGTTGGGGCCTTTCATCCATGTCCATTCGTTGGTGGCTATGCTGTACACCCAAAGATCACTCATCTGGCCTTGCTGTCCGGCGGCATCAAATCCGTAGCCGCCCCAGAGCCAAAGGTTGCCGTTGTTATCGCTCCAGGTGCAGGCGCGGAAACGGGCTCCCGGAGTGTTCAGTGGCGATGAAACGCCCTGTGTGC
>CALRTD020000538.1:0-3028 GCA_943371015.1 Synechococcus sp. UW140
ATGCATTTGTAACAATGCTTCAGCGCGAATACCGCTGGCAACCCGAATCGGAGCCGGCAGAAATGTTCCGTAACTTAGTGAATCGCCGATTCAGCTGATCCTGCATGGTGCCGCGCCTCTCGCTTTCTCTTTTATTTACAGTGCTTCTGCTGGCAAAACTTGCCGCACAGCAAAACGATATGCCTTCGCAGCTTCCGTATGCGCGCAGCATTATCGATACGCTGGCATCTCCGGCCATGCACGGTCGCGGCTATGTAAACAAAGGCGATAAGATTGCGGCAACTTGGATTGGCAATGAGTTTAAACAACTCGGACTGCTCTCGTTCAATAAAAGCGGAAGCTACGAACAACCGTTTTCGTTTCCGGTCAATACTTTCCCCGGCCGCGTTGAAATGACTTTCTTTTGGAAAGATGGCCGCAAAGAAACCAGCGACCCCGGCGAACATTTTATTGTGCGTAGTGCATCGCCATCGGTTAAAGGACATTTTCCGGTTGTGCGCTTCGACTCGGCAGTGGTGAGTACGGAAGCAAGTCTCAAAGCATTTCTCAGTCAGAACCTGAAGAAATCATTTGTGATGGTGGATACAACAGGCGTGCGCGACAAAGCAAAGCGCGACTTGCTGGTGAACTATGTTCGTTTTCCGCGAAACGTGAAAGGGATTCTTGTTCCCGTGCAATTAAATGTAATGCACGAACATGAAAGCGAATCGTGTACAAAACTAAATCCCTGGGATTTTTCGCAAACACAATCGCTCATTCCGGTTATTGAAATTGAAGCGGCGTGGAAAACGGTACATGAAATTGATATTGCCGTTGGTGCTAAATTCATTCGCAATTACACATCGCAAAATGTACTCGGCTACATTCGCGGCAGCGTAAATCCGGATTCGTTTATAGTATTTACCGCGCATTACGATCACCTCGGGCGCATGGGTCAAAAAGTATATTTCCCCGGCGCTAACGACAATGCAAGCGGAGTAGCCATGCTGCTTTGTTTGGCCAAACATTATTCGCAGGCCGCCAATAAACCACGGTGCTCAATTGTGTTTATCGCATTTGGAGCCGAAGAGGTTGGACTTATTGGCTCAGCATGGTTCAACCGTAATCCTTTGTTCCCGATAAATGCTATTCGCTTTTTGGTGAATATGGATATTCTTGGCACCGGCGACGATGGCATTACCGTTGTAAATGCAACGCTGTTTGATGAAGAATTTATGTTGCTGCAAAAACTAAATGCACAGAAAAGTTTGCTCCCACAAATCAAAGCCCGGGGCAAGGCCTCTATAAGCGATCATTTCTTTTTTACCGAGCGGGGCGTGCCGTGCTTTTACATTTACACACTTGGCGGCATAAAAGCCTATCACGATACCTGCGACCGGCGCGAGACACTTCCGCTTACAAAGTTTGATGAATTGTTTTTGCTGCTGACCGATTTTACTGCGGTGCTGGATGCACCTTCGGGAATGTAACCCCTTCGGGAGTGTAAAGTGTTGAGTGATGAGTGTATAATGGCTCCACTCATTCTTTAATCATATCCCTGTCCTCTCTTTAGCTTCGGGAGTGTTTTCTCTACTGCAACTAATACGGGAGTTCGAAAGTGTTGAGTGATGAGTGTAAAATGACTCTACTCATTCTTTAATTCTATTCCTATTCTATCTTCTTCGCTTCGCTCAGAAATTGGTTCTTGTTCTTAATCGGACGAAACTTGTACCTGCCATGAGAATGAGCCGGAAACACCGCTGCCGCTCAATTTCTCGTAGAGTCTGAGGTACTTGTCGTGTATTTCGTCTGACTGGCGCTTTCCGTTTACTGTGAATTTTCTTTTATCGAGATAAAACGAATAATTTTTATCGGATGAAATGATTCCATCGGCGAGTAATTGTTTTACAAAATCGCGTTGTACGGCGTCGTCGTTTTTACCGCAAACGCATTGATCGGCTTCGTGTTCGTTTTCATTGCCGAATGCTACGCTTGCGCCTTCATCCGTATCATTATCATATTCGTAAGCGTAATCTTCTTCGCCACCTGCAACAGCATTAACACCATTCTCGTCGATGATTACGCGTGAGCTTGATGTTTCATCGCTGGCAGAAACTGTGATGCGGGCGTTTGCCGGAGCGTTGATCGTAAATTCTCTGCGCGTTGTATCTCCGTTTGGCGAAGGTTTTACCTGCACTGCAATTACAGGTGTATCTGCCGGCAGAGGCTTAATGCTCACACTGTCTGTAACTACAGCCGAATTGGGTGCAGGCTGCTGAGCCGGATTTTCGTCGGTGGTGGAAACGGCAATGAGTGCTGCAAGGCCCGATGCAGCTGCCGCTGTGATGATTGAAGTCATGTACAGTGGTGGTTTAAATGAATACCACGGCAATTTGGCCGGCGCACCAATATGCGGTGCATGCGGCAGAAGCTGTCCGGCGGCATGGAGACGGGCCCAGTGCTCCACTTCGCCAAACGGCACCTCCGATGGCAGCTCTTGCAAGCGGCCAAACAAATCGGTGATGCGTTCTTCGTTCATTGTATCGCGGTTTATTTTGTTGGTTATTGTTTGTGTTTACAGTAATGATGTAAGTCGGAACGAATGCTCTTGCCGCAACTCCGGCACACCTTCATCCTGAAGTAATTTTCGTACACGCTGCCGTGCACGACTTACGCGGGTTTTCACCGCTTCTACTCTGCACTGTTGCACATCGGCAATTTCCTGCATGGTAAAGCCGGAAACTTCAAACATCAGCAGCGCTTCTTTTTCCTGCGCCCCAAGCTGGTTGATGGCTTTGTGCAGGTAGTGCATATCCATTGCTGTTTCCGGATTTCCGGTTCGGCTTTCCATTCGGTGCAGCATCTTTTCGTCGTAAGCTGCCGAAAATTTTTGCCGCCGCATCAGATCGCGCACCAAGTTATTGGCAACACAAATCATCCAGTACAATAACTTCTCTTTGTCTTTAATGGAATCATAACGCTGTAAGGCAATCAGCACGGTTTCCTGCACCAGATCCTCCGGGTCCAGTAATCCCCAGGCATGGCTCCG
>CALRTD020000539.1:0-3010 GCA_943371015.1 Synechococcus sp. UW140
AGCGGTTACTTCGTCGATAATGCGCTGATCGATGCGCGGAGGAGAGAAAGGAATCATGGCTAAATTTCGAGCGGAGGTGCTTTCAGTGGTGTCAGACAACTCCGGTTTACTGAAAGCAAAAGTAACGAATAAAAAAAGCCGAAGTACAGCGTACCTGCCTGCACTTCAAGCATCGACTCGGGCAAACAGTTAAACAAAAACAGTAACCCGAAAAGTACAGCAAACCCGTAGCGGTTGCGCAAGCCCCAAACCACCGGCCCGGCCACGATAAGCAGAAATGCAAAAAGTCCTGCCCAGCCCGTAGCTATTGTGGTTTGAAAAAACTGACTGTGTGCATTGAGGTGCTTTTCGGCAGCGCCGGTCATGCCGCGTATGGTGTATTCCTGCTGCAATGCCTGCTGCACATCGCCCGCACCCACGCCTAGCGGATTGCTGGCAATAATGGTGGCATCGGCATTCCAGATCAGCAGGCGCACCCGGTTGCTTTCGGTTTCGGCCGGATCAATGGGCGCATCGGAACTGAGTGCAGAAGTAAGATTAGTGATCCGCTCACGAAAACCCGGAAACAACTGCATAGCAGCAAAAAATCCGCCCGCCAGCAGCACCAACGAAAGAATACCAACCACCCAGCGTTTGAAGCGGATAATGGCATACACAACATATCCCGCAACAATCAGCGCCAGCGAAAGCAAACCGAGCTTGGAGGCGAGAAAAAGCATAATCACTACGAAGAAAATGCAGAGTGCGGCAGCTACAATTTTCCACGGTTTAGCCGGAAAGTTTTGCAGCAGAATGCCGTGAAACAACAGCAGAATGCCGAGGCAATAATACATCGCGAGATAACTCGGATGCACCATGCGTTCGGCAAACGCCTGATAGAAAAAGGCGTTGCGCCCTTCGTTTATCCAGATATAACCGGCACGGCCAAGCATGAACACTCCTGCGGCTAATAATCCGGCGAGAAAAGCAAGAAACAGCCTGCGCGTTTCGCGTGCATCAAACTTTTCGCTCACGAGCACAAGCGGATAGATAAACATACCGAGCTTCACTTGCAAACTCATATTGCCCGCAGCTTTATCGTCTGTCCAGAGCATAGAAAGCGCGTAGAGTCCGTAAAACAGCGCCATAGCCCAAAACCAACCGGAACTGCGGATGGCGTAGAATTTTTTCTTCCACTGGAAATCAACCAGCCAGCTCAAGGCCAGAAAACCCGCCAGTGGTCCCTGAAAAAATCCGAAAGGCATGAACACCGCCGCCAGTAAAAGCAGTGTGAATTGAAAATACCGAAGTGCGCGATGCCAGGTGTGCATAAAGAGACGCAGCGAAAGTACGTAATTGCTGCGCAATTAGCTGACGGTTGAAAACTGTTTTGGTTGCCCGGTGTTGGTAGCTAAACCTCATTCAAACCTTCGAGGTCTTCGCGCTAAACCTTCAAGGTCTCGCAACTAAACCTTCAAGGTCTCGCAGCTAAACCTTCAAGGTCTCGGAGACCTTGAAGGTTTAGTTACCAATAACTCATAAAACCCTTCCGCAATCGTATCTCGATTAAATTTCTCGCGAACGTAGTTAAACGCATTCTCCGCGAGTTCGCGGCGCAATTCAGGATGTTGATGCAGCTTCAACACAGCCGCTGCAAGTTCTTCATCACTTTCTGGTGTAAAGAATACACCTGCTTTTCCTTCGTCGATAAACAATTCTTTGGCCTCGCCTTCTACACCCAATACAATGGGTTTCTTCATGGCAAGATTTTCAAATAGTTTAGAAGGAATAGCACCTTTAAACAAGTCGAGACGGCGCAGCGGAATTACCGCAGCATCGGAAGCGGCAACAATGGCGGGCATTTCCGACTTCGGAACGGTGTCGATAAATGTTACGTTGGTGAGCTGCAGTTGCTCTTTAAGCACCAACAAATCAGCTTTCACCGGGCCGCTGCCGAGGAGCAAGAAATGAATGTTTTTATGTTCTTTCAGCCGCGCTGCTGCATGCAAAATAACTTCCAGTCCCTGCGCGTGACCGATGATGCCGGCATACAGCAGCAGAAAATCATCGGCAGCAAAACCGTTCTTTTCGCGCCAGCCTTGTGGTTGTGCATCGTGGCGGTAGTAGCGCAAATCAACACCGTTGGGCAACCAGTAAACAGTTTTTTCAGGAAACCGGCGTTTGATGTCGGCTACAATGCCCTGGGTTTGTCCGGTAATTAATGCCGAACGTTTGTACAACCCTTCTTCAAGCCGACGGGCGAGGCCGAGAAAAAGTTTATTGGTAACGAGTCCAAGTTTCTCGGCGCTTTCGGGCCAGAGATCGGACACGTTGAAAATAAGTTTTGCCTTTTTATTCCGGCACAGCATCCAAGCCGAGATGCCGAGAAACAGCGGCGGACTTTCGCAGAGAATATAGTCGTACTGCTTTTCGAGTTTACTGCGGCCGCACCAGTAGCTGCTCCACACAAACGAAAAGTAGTTGCGCAGTCGCTTCACAATGCCGCGGTCTTTGGTAACATATACCGAAGACCGATGCACGTGCAGCCCTTCCATTTCTTCGTAATGATATTTTTTCCCGCGATAGGCCGCATGAATTTCCATTTGCGGATAATTGGGCATAGCTGTAAGCACGGTTACATCTATGCCGCGCTGCTGCAAACGCACGGCAAGCTCAAACAACCGATTTTGCGGAGCACCTACTTCGGGCGGAAAATATTGAGTGAGCAGCAAGAGTTTCATAAACCGGAATCGGGTGCAAGACGTTTGTAGATGCTGATCATTTGCTGGAGATTGTTGGCCCAGGTATAGCTGCGTAAAACGGTTGCACGTCCGGCTGCACCCATTGTACGGCGCAGTTCGGCATCGGTCGAAAGTTTGTGCAACTGCTTCACCAATTCGGCAGTTCCGGTGAGCGGGATGCGGAAGCCTTCAACATTTTGCTGCACGAGTTCAGCTAAGCCGCCGGTGTCGGTTACAATAACCGGAACTTCGCAGGCCATGGCTTCGAGCACCGAAACACCGAAGCTTTC
>CALRTD020000540.1:0-3006 GCA_943371015.1 Synechococcus sp. UW140
TCCGCTGGCCGAAGAAATCATTAAGTCAGGCGTATCAGAAGGTGATTCAGTAATCATTGATCTCGACGAAGAGAAGAAAGAGATCTCGATATCGGTTAACAAACCCAAATCGAAGAAGAAGCCGAAAGAAGAATAATCGATTCGTTTTAAATGAATAGTTTGAGCCGGTTCAGCAATGAACCGGCTTTTTTGTGCTTCAACTAATCGTATTATCTAACAATGAAAACAATGCAAATTAGTTGCGCTGACACCGGTATTATTATACTTTCGCGTCTCAAATCCTAATCGAACAAACCCATGAGGAAAAAATTACTGACCATTGGTCTGCTTTCAGGGCTTAGCTTCTCGCTTTATGCGCAGGTGCCCGCCACGCAGACCTTCAATTTCACCGGAGGTATCCAGACATTTACGGTACCCTGCGGTGTTGACACATTGTTTGTACAAACCTGGGGCGCACAGGGCGGTTCAGGTTCGGCCGGCAACTCAAATACTGGTCCCATACTAGGCGGATCAGGTGGTCTTGGCGGTTATGCTGAAGGCTGGTTGCTGGTAAATCCTGGCGACGTGCTCAATATTTTTGTAGGTGGTCAGGGCGGCACACCCACAGGCGGCTTTAACGGCGGCGCTAACGGCGGCTCAACAAATGCAGGCGGCGGCGGTGGTGCTACCGATATTCGTGTTGGTGGTACATCAGAATCTAACCGTGTACTCACAGCCGGTGGCGGTGGTGGCGGTGGCCGTGGTGGCTGCGAAGGATCACAAGGTCCTGCCGGAGCCGGTGGAAACGGTGGCTCTGGTGGCGGCGGTGTTGGTGTTAACGGCGGCAATTCAGCCACATCAGGCGGTGCAGCCGGTGGCGGTTTTGGCGGTAACTTCGGTGCTGTACAAGGCGCTTCAGGCGGAGCAGGTGTTGGATGCTCAGGCTTCCTCGGTGCTCCCGGTGTTACTGCAAGCACAGGAACTGGCGGAACAGGTGGTGCAGGTCAAAGCTGCTGCTGCTTTAGCTTCGCCTCTATTCCCGGTGGCGGCGGCGGCGGCGGTGGTCAGCTTGGCGGCGGCGGCGGTGGCGGCGGATCAGCCGGTACTTCTGGTTGCTCAGGCAATGACAAAGGCGCAGGCGGCGGCGGCGGCGGCGGTTCAAGCTATGTTGGCGGCGTAATCAGCGGTATTACCAATAGCGGTATCTGGCTCGGCGACGGACAGGCCACCATTTCATGGACATCTCCGGTTCCTCCTGCTCATACCATTACCGGACCTTCGCTTGCTTGTATTGGTGCTTTCGACACACTTTCAATTCCGACGGATGCTTACTCTACATTTTATACATGGACAGTACCGGCCGGTTTCAATTTTGTAAGCGGACAAAACACAAACAGCATTGTAGTTGCGGCAGTATCTCCCGGAACATACACCATTTATGTGTATGGCGTTAATGGCACCTGCAGTCTTACAGGACCAACCGACAGCATCACAATTAACGTACCCGTTCCTCCGCAGGTAACCGCTTCAAACAACGGACCTGTTTGTGCAGGCAATACAGCAACCCTTTCTGCTACCGGTTCAATTAACGGTACATTCGAATGGTTGCCCGGTAACCTGACCGGTGCTTCTGTAAACGTAGTTCCCACAAGCACAACCAGCTACTCTTGCATTATTACAGATCCCAACGGTTGTACCAATCTGAGCACAACTTCTGTAACCGTTAATCCGTTGCCTGTTGTAACAGCTATCGGCGGTACAGTATGTGCCGGCGACTCAACTTCAATTAATGCTTCAGGTGCATCAGCTTATGTATGGCAGCCGGGCAACCTCACAGGTTCTTCTGTTCTGGTTACTCCGTCAGCCACCACCACATACAGCGTAACCGGAACTGACGCCAACGGTTGTTCAAATACCGCAACAGCTGCAGTCACTGTAAATCCGCTTCCGCAGGTAGCTCTTGCATCGCAGGGCTTGCATTGCGTAACTGATCCTCCGTTTACAATTACCGGAGCAACACCATCAGGCGGAGCTTTCTCTGGCCCCGGTGTTAACGGTAACCAGTTCTCTCCTGCTATTGCTGGTATAGGTGTTCATCCTGTAACTTACAGCTACATTGATGTGAACGGCTGCATCAATTTTGCAACCACCAACGTTGTTGTGAATGCATGCGTTGGCGTAGGCGAAAATCCGGCCTTTACCAGTGTAACTTACCTGCCCAACCCGGCTACAGATGTACTTGTAGTGCGCTGGGACAACAACAATGTAAGTGTAAACACCATTGAAGTTTACGATGTAAACGGTCGTCTGGTACTTACCCAAACCACCGGCAACAACAGCCAGGCTCAGATCAGCGTGGCCGAACTTCCGGCAGGTAACTATACCCTTACACTCATCAGCAGTGCAAGCGGTAAGTCAAACTATACTTTTGTGAAACAGTAAGTTTTACAGATTTCATACGAAAGCGGGCAGTCTGAAAAGGCTGCCCGCTTTTTTATCTCTACTGCTGCATGAAGGAAATAGTATATCGCGAGAAAAAAGCCCGCAACTGTTCACCTTTCGCAGTGTTATACATCATGTAAATAATACTCGTTTTGACCTGCTGACCGGCGAAACACAACCGGAGCGTCAGCAAGTCTGCACAATAAAATCATGAAGTAAAGCAGATGTGCTAAAACCACTACATATACATATTTGATGCGTAAATCTGCTTAGCGGCAAATGAAAAAGCTGTAACCTAAATTCCCGCCAAACATCAGAACATGGGTATTGTAAGGTGTAATTCCTTTTTGTGAGTTATTTAAGGGGCCGCTAACGGCTAACTCTCCAAACAGGCGTCCGCGTTTTAAAAGAGCATGTGCACCAATACTTACATGCGCATTTACAGCAACCTTATTCATAACACCAGTGTCATAATATTTGCGATAAAGCAGGAGATCAGAACTGGTTTGTACCTCGCCGGTAATGCGGTGGTTAAACACAGCAGCGCCTATGCCGGTATAGAGATGAATACGGCTACGGGAGTCA
>CALRTD020000541.1:0-3003 GCA_943371015.1 Synechococcus sp. UW140
ACTTCAGATTCCCAATGGCCGCATTGTAGTTGTTGGCACTTATTACAGTCCTACGGCTGTTGTGCCGCAGGGCATATTTACGGCAGTTCTTACACAGGCCGGTGCCGTAATCAGTGTTCGCGGCTGGCAAGCCATTACGCCTTCGGTAAGCGGAACCTGTTTTGCAACTTCTGCTTGTAACGCATTGCCCAACAGCAACGTCATTTACATTTGCGGATACACCGATGCAGCTACGCCGGGTAACGGCGGCCGCCCAATAATTATGGCGATTAACGGAAGCACCAATGTTCTTGTATGGGGACTTATTCATGATTTTGTGCCGCCTTTTCCTGCCTCAAAATTATTGGCCAGTGATATTATTGCATCACCCTATCAGCCTGCCGGTGTTGCCGAAGTATTTATTGTAGGCACACATTATGATGGTGCCGGCAATGATGCCGGTTTTACCTATCGCGTAAATGCCGCCAACGGAAATCCGGTAGGTGCAGCCACTTTATTCGATAGCGGTCGCAATGATGAATTTGTGGCTGTTTCTCTGGCAACCGGAGCTGGCGGTGGTACAAACGGTTTCTTTATTACCGGTAATACCAATGTTAACGGCGACTGGGATGCTGTTGCATTTAAAACCACTCCCGACGGCTCAGGAGCTGCATGGATCAACATTATTGATTACAGCACAGGTGGCGATAACTTTGGAACAGATGTGATTCAGCGGTTGAATATATCGAACCAGTGGACTTACTACTTATCCGGAACTGTAACTGCAGGTTCACAAGGTGGTTCAGATATGGTCGTGTTTTACCTGGATGATAACGGTCTTGCACAGCGTGAATTTACCTACGGAACAACCAACAGCGAACGCAGTGTTGAGATCTCCAGCTTCTCCGGATTACTGGCCGGCGATGGAATTACTGTTTACGGTAATATGCCCACCAGTTCTGATGCAGGTCAGGAGTATTACGTGAAAGCATACTACAACGGTGTATCGGGATGCAACGAAGGCTTTGCAATTCCCAATACAAATGCCTATCCGCTTTCGCGGGTGCAGTCAACCATTTCAAGAACAGGTTCTGTAAGCTCAGTTAACCTGTTGATGCCAATACTTGCACCTGTTCCAACAATTACACAGCTTTGCTTCAACCTTACAATTGCGGGTGGCAGCAACGCGCGCACTGCAGAGCAAACAGAACATGCCGTTTCGTCTGAGTTGTATCCGAATCCGGTTTCTGTAAGCTCAGCACTGATTAATCTGAATCTGAACTCTGCTACTGAGCAGCAAATCGAAATCCGTATTACCGATATGCTCGGACGCGAAGTGCTCAATCAGCAAATAGTAATTGCAGAGGGAGAATCGTTGCAGCAGCTTCAGTTGCCTTCCGGACTTTCTTCGGGTATTTATAACCTCAGTATCAGTGGAAACGGTGTCAGCGAAAATCATCGTTTCGTCATGGAATAATTGTTTTCTGATCTATGTTGCTTCAACGTAATTATTCTTGAATCGAAAAAGACAGAGCTACATGCTCTGTCTTTTTTGTTAATAGCAGATCAACTATTCACTAATTAATAGTCATCTAAAAAATGATACAATAAATTTAATCGACAACTAAATCTGTTAAATAAATTCAGTCTAAATAGTTGCTTTTGGGTTGTATTCTAATGTAGATTGCATCATAATCAAAACACACAACCATGAAAAAACTACTATCTATTTTATGTGTATTGGCCTTGGGAACAGCGCAGGCTCAATACTTCCAAAACCTGAATGGTACATTTTCATTCGACAACACGAATGATGGTACAAACATTGTTGCAGGTGGTCAGGGGCATTTGATTGCCGGAACAACACAAACACTCGGCGGTATCGATCTTTTGTTAACCCGAACCAATGTGAATGGAGTTATTGCCGGTGCCAATTCATTCAATCAGGTTTACCGCTTAACCACAGCCGGCGGAGTTGTCTTAAGCACTTATCCGTGCAAAATTTTGCAGGTTGCCAGCGGACGCATTTGCGTTGTAGGTTCTTATTTTGATCCTACAGCAGTTGTTCCTTCCGGCATTTTTACGGCCGTGCTTCAGCCCAATGGAGCTGTTTTCAATATCAGAGGCTGGCAAACAACAGCACCTGCCGCCAGTGTTGATCTTTTCGCAATCTCTGCTTGCCGTGCACTTCCTGCTGCAAGCAACAATGTGTACATCACTGGTTATACCGACGCAACAGTTGGTGCCGGTAATGGCGGTCGTCCAATTATCATTGCTATTAACGGAAGCACCAATGCACTGCTTTGGTCTCGTATTTACGATTTCCTGCCCGCAGGCACTTTAGCCAAAGTGCTTGCCAATGATATTGTTGCATCGCCCTACTTGCCAACAGGTGTAAACGAGCTGTTTATAGTTGGTACTTACTACGATCAGTTTGGTTTTGATGCAGGATTTACCTATCGTGTAAATGCAGGAAATGGTAACCCAATCGGGTTGCTGACCTCTTTCGACAGCGGAGCCAATGATGATTTTAAAGCAGTTTGCGTAGCTACCGGAGTTGGCGGAGGTACAAACGGATTTGCTATCACAGGAAGTTCTAATATTAACGGAAACTGGGATGCAATTACTTTCAAAACCGATCAGTTAGGTTCCGGAGCAGGTTGGCTTACACTGCAGGATTACAACGGTGGCGGAGATAATTTCGGAACAGATATTATTCAGCGTCAGAATACATTTGGACAGTGGGTATACTATGCTGCCGGAACTGCAGTTAATGGACTCCTTGGCGGTTCAGATATGGTTGTGTTTTTTGTTGATGATGCAACAGGAAATGCTCCCAGAGAATTTACCTATGGAACTGCCGCAAACGAATCTTGCGAAGAAATTTCAAGTTTCGATGGTATTGCTCCCGAAGGAATTACAATGTTTGGAAACGGTCCCGGAAGTATTGCCGCTGATCCTGGTGATGAGTACTACGTTAAAGCATACTTTAACGGTGTATCAGGATGTAACGAGCTTCTTTTG
>CALRTD020000542.1:0-3000 GCA_943371015.1 Synechococcus sp. UW140
TTCGGGTTATGAGCCCGACGAGCTACCAACTGCTCCACCCCGCACCGTAAGCGCTTCCTTAAAAGCGAGTGCAAATATACAACTATTTTGGATTGGTGTAAAAATATTATGAATAATGTGCGAAAATTACACTGCGACGCATGCAAACACAGGAGTAAAACGCTGATTAACTGAAAAGTACATCAGCGAACCCTTGTTCGCTAACCGGTGGTTCATGTGCTCAATTTTATTATTTCGCTGGCCAGCACCTTTGACAGAACTACATTCAAAATGAAAAAACGCTGAACGTTCAGGGTTCCGCTCCTTTCATTTTCTCGGATTACGGCCATGTAAATTTCGCGGATTACGGCCATGTAAATTTCGCGTAAAAATAAACTCACCTGAAAACGGATTTTACATTAACAAGCAGGCAATCGTGACTTACGGATAACACTTGCTTAAGCTGGCAGATCATCATGCCGATGAATTTTGTACACACAAAACAATTGGCATGAAAAAGCTATTTACGACCCTACTTACATTCATTGGTTACTCAGTATTAACCGCACAAAACGGCCCCGGACTCATTATTTCGGAAGCACTTCCGAACCCGGCCGGAACAGATTCACCTTTCGAATTTGTGGAACTCGTGGCTACGCGTTCTATTAACTTTTCGGTAACGCCATACACGGTTGTTGTTTGCAACAACGGAACAGCTACGGCACAGGGCTGGGTTTCCGGCGGTGCGCTTAGCTATGGTTTCGAAATTAACACCGGCACTGTAAACGCTGGCGACATTGTCTATGTGGGCGGTTCGTCGATGGCAGTTACCGGTACCATTTTGCGTTCCATTAATACCGGAACAACCGGCGGCGATGGTTTCGGAAATGCGGGAACTGGCGGTGTGTTTGGAAACGGCGGCGGTAATGCCGACGGCATTGCGGTTTTTGCTTCGGCGGTTGCTTCGCTTACCAACAGCTCGGTTCCGGCTGATGCTGTTTTCTTTGGAACTGGTACTGGCACAGCTGTAGTCAATGCAGGTGCCGACGGCTATCAGCTTCCTGTTAATGATCTTTATCCGGGCGGAAAATTACAGGCATCGAGTTTCCTTGCGCCAGATCCGGCTTCGGCGCAGGCACTTATTGCTTCAGGTACTTTTAACCCCACCACCGGAAGCTTTACCTCCGCCCGAACTTTTGCCATTGGTGCATTTACAGATATTGCCACAAGCATTGTTCTGTCTTCGGCTACTGCTGCACCAACACTTTCGTTTGCAACCACCAATCAAACTGTAAATGAAAGCGCAGGCACTGCAACTGTAACAGTAAACATTGCCAATCCTAACAATGCGCAGATCATTGTAAATGTAAGCGCGCTTGCTTTTTCAAATGCAACTGCAGGAACAGATTACACCATTAGCCCGTCAACAGTAGTGATTCCGGCTAACACCGCTACACCACAAACTATTACTGTTACCATTACTAATGATGCTGTTGCGGAAAGTGATGAATATATCGCACTTTCATTTTCACAATTGGTAAACGGAACGGCTGCTGCAACGGCTGCTCATTTCTTGTATATTAAAGATAACGATACACAAACACCGGTTGCCAGCAACGAACTGTTTCTTGATTTGCTCGGCAGCTTTTCAAACGGAAGCAATGCAACCAACTCTGCCGAAATTGTAGTTCACGATCCGGCTACACAACGGTTGTATATTGCCAACAGTATTGGTGCTAAACTGGATATTATCAATTTCAGCAATCCGGCTGCTCCTTCTATTATTGCTTCGATTCCGGTTACTACTTATGGCAATATTAACAGTGTTTCTGTACGCGACAGCATTGTAGCTCTTGCTATCGAAAACGGAACCAATCCGCAAGACAGCGGAAAGATTGTATTCCTCGACTACAATGGTGTTTTTATCTCGCAGGTAAATACGTCTGCAATGCCGGATATGATCACATTTAACCACGCAGGCACAAAAGTTCTTGCCGCTTGCGAAGGTGAACCCAACGCAGCATACACCAGCGATCCCGACGGTGCTGTTGCCATTGTTGATATCAGCGGCGGTGTTGCCAGCGTTACACAAGCCAATTGTTCACATGTAACATTTACTTCGTTTAACGGACAGGAAGCAGCACTCCGTGCACAAGGCATCCGTATATACGGACTAGGTGCATCAGCATCAAAAGATTTTGAACCCGAGTACATTACGGTTTCAGACAACGATCAAACGGCATGGGTTACACTTCAGGAAAATAATGCAGTTGCAGTAATCAACCTTCAAACCAATACCGTTACACAAATCCTTCCGCTTGGTTATAAAAATCACAGCGCTCTTGGAAACGGAATGGATATTTCTGATCAAACTGCTGGAGTAAATCTTTCACTGTTTCCGGTAAAAGGCATGTACCTGCCCGATGCCATCAGTCAGTACTCAGTAGGTAACCAAACTTATCTGGTAACAGCAAATGAAGGCGACGCCCGCGCGTATACCGGATTTAACGAAGAATCACGTATCTCCGGATTAACGCTCGACCCTGTTGCATTTCCGCAGGGAGCTTTCATAAAATCAAACGTTTTCATGGGACGTTTAAATGTTACCAATAAAACCGGTGATACAGACAACGACGGCGATATTGACGAAATTTATGTTTACGGTTCACGCTCTTTCAGTATCTGGAACGCAACAACAGGCGCGCAGGTATTCGATAGCGGCGATCAGTTGGAGCGTATCACATCAACAGATCCCACATTTGGTGCAATGTTCAATGCAAGCAACAGCACCAGTGCCGCCGCCAAAAATCGCAGCGATGATAAAGGTCCTGAACCAGAAGGAACAGTAACTGCAACCATCAATGGTGAGCACTACGCGTTTGTTGCTCTTGAGCGTATTGGCGGTGTAATGATGTATAACATCACCAACCCTGCATCACCGGTTTATGTTGGTTATTACAACAACCGCAGTGTAGCAACAAACGGTCCCGACCGCGGCTCAGAAGGAATTTTCTTCATCCC